>JBDTIE010000078.1:0-20376 GCA_039936515.1 Rhodanobacter sp.
GCCGGCACTGGCGCCGGTGGCCGACTGACGACTTGTTTGTTGCGGCGCTTGCCTGCCACGGTCGCGGCGCTTACCTTGGGTGCTTCGACCTGCCACGGACCCGCCGATGAAAGCCTTGATTGCCGCAGCGCTGCTTGCTCTGGTTGCAGCGCCAGCGCTGGCCACCGAAACGGTCGACACGAGTTTCACCCAGGCCAGCGGGCCGCACCCGTTCACTGTGCGCGATCTGGTGATGCTGCAGCGGGTGAGCGACCCGCAGCTGTCAGCGGACGGCCGCTACGCCGCATTCGCGCTGCGCAGCACCGATTACGCAGCCAACAAGGGCGTTACCGCGATCTACGTGCTGGATCTGGCAACGGCTGGTGCGCAACCGGTCAAGGTCGTGGACAAGGGCAATTCGGCGCGCTGGTCGACCCAAGGTCATGGGCTGTACTTCGTTGCACCCGCCGGCGGCGTCGCGCAGTTGTGGCACGTGGAGCTGGGCGGCAAGGACGGCGTGAACCTTCTGCAACATGCGGCGCCGGTGCAGGTCAGCCATGGCGTGCTGGATCTGGGCGGCTACAAATTGTCGCCCGATGGCAAGCGCGTGCTGTTGTCCTACGAGGTGTTCCCCGATTGCGCGAGCCTGGCATGCACCCAGCAGCGCGTTGAGGCGCGCTCCAGGGACAAGGCCAGCGGCACGCTGTACGACAAGCTGTTTGTCCGGCATTGGGATACCTGGTCGACCGGTCAGCGCAATCAATTGTTTGTTGCCAGCTTCGACGCGAAAGGCCAGCTGCCGGCGGAGCCCACGTTGCTCACCCGCGGCATCGATGGCGACGTGCCCAGCAAGCCCTTCGGCGACGAGAGCGAATACGCCTTCGCACCCGACGGCCACAGCGTGTACTTCGACGTGCGCATCGCCGGCAAGACCGAGCCGTGGTCCACCAATTTCGACGTCTACCGCGTGGGCGTGGACGCCAGCACCGCGCCCAGGAACCTAACCGCCGGCAACAAGGCGTGGGACGCCTATCCGGTGCCGTCGCCCGACGGCAAGACGCTGTACTACCTGGCGATGAAGACGCCGGGCTTCGAGGCCGACCGCTTTGCCATCATGGCGCTGGACGTGGCCAGCGGCAGCAAACGCGAGGTGGCGCCGCGGTGGGATCGCTCGCCGGGCAATCTGTCGATATCTGCCGATGGCAAGACGTTGTACGCAACCGCCGATGACGAGGGGCAGCACCCGCTGTTTGCAATCGACGTCGCCAATGGCCAGGCCAAGCGCTTGAGCGGGGAAGGTTCGGTCGGCGGCTATTCGATCGCCGGCGGCAAGCTGGCGCTGACGCGCGACGATCTGAAGCGGCCGGCGGATGTCTATGTGCTCGACCTGGGCCAGCCCGGACTTGATGAGGGCGCGCTGCGGCAGGTCACTCATTTCAACGCTGCGGCGTTGAAGGACGCCATGGTTGGCGACTTCGAGTTCTTCCGCTTTCCGGGGTGGAACGATCAAACCGTGCAGGGCTACGTGGTGAAGCCGGTCGGTTATCAGGCCGGCAAGAAGTATCCGGTTGCCTTCATCATCCACGGCGGCCCGCAAGGGGCGATGAACAACGGCTGGAGCTACCGCTGGAACCCGCAAACCTATGCTGGCCAGGGCTTTGCGGTGGTCACCATCAACTTCCACGGTTCCACCGGCTACGGCCAGGCCTTCACCGATGCCATTTCCGGAGACTGGGGTGGCAAGCCGCTGGATGATCTCAAGGCGGGCTGGAAGGCCGCGCTGGGCAAGTACGCCTTCCTCGATGGCGACCGTGCCTGCGCGCTGGGCGCCAGCTACGGCGGCTACATGGTGTACTGGATCGCCGGGGTGTGGAACCAGCCGTGGAAGTGTCTGGTCGACCACGACGGCGTGTTCGACACCCGTGCCATGTACTACGACACCGAGGAGCTGTGGTTCGAGGAACACGAGAACGGCGGCACGCCTTGGGAGCACCCGGAAAATTACGAGAAGTTCAACCCGGTCAACCACGTCAAGGACTGGCGCGTGCCGATGCTGGTGGTGCACAGCGGCGATGATTTCCGCATTCCGATCACCCAGGGCCTTGGGGCATTCACCGCGTTGCAGCGCCGCGGCATCCCCAGCCAGTTCCTGACCTTCCCGGATGAAAACCACTGGGTGCTGAAACCGCACAACAGCGTGCAGTGGCATGACACGGTCAATGCATGGCTGAAGCAGTGGACGAGCAAGGGCGCCGCTGAGCCTGCGCAGCACTGAACCA
This sequence comes from Rhodanobacter sp., assembly GCA_039936515.1. Taxonomy (GTDB): domain Bacteria; phylum Pseudomonadota; class Gammaproteobacteria; order Xanthomonadales; family Rhodanobacteraceae; genus Rhodanobacter. The sequence continues at coordinate 2,259 of JBDTIE010000078.1, forward strand.
GCACGCGACGTGCGCGACAGGTGTGGCGCCGCCGTGCGCGGATACCTGCTCGCGCACCGCGCACGCCCGGACAGGCGGCGCGGGCTGCTAAAACCACTTGGCGCGTTTGAGCGCCACGTAGATGCTGCCGACGATACCGAACATGACCACGATGATCGTCGGGTAGGCCCACGGCTGGCTGAGTTCGGGCATGTGCGTGAAGTTCATGCCATACCAGCTGGTCAACAAAGTCGGCGCGGCGAGCATGGCAGCCCAGCCGGCAAGCTTCTTCATCACTTCGTTCTGGCCGAAGGTCACCAGTGAAAGGTTGACGTTGATCGCGGCGCTGAGCATCTCGCGCATGGCGTTGATCGACTCGTTGACGCGAAACACATGGTCGTACACGTCGCGGAAATACGCGCGCAGCTTGTCCGGGATCAGGTTCGGATGCAGCCGCACGAGCTGGCTGATGATGTCCTGCAGCGGTGCAACTGCCAGGCGCAACGTCATCAGGTCGCGCTGCATGTCGTACAGCCGGCGCACCGTGCTGCGCTTGAAGGTCTCGGCAAAGATGTCCTGTTCCAGTTGCTGCAGTTCTTCGCGGAAGTCGCGCACGATCGGCAGCAGGTTGTCGACGATGAAATCGAGGATGCCGTACAGGCCGTAGCTGGGACCCAGCGCGAGCAGCTCCGGCGTTTGTTCGCAGGTGCGCCGCGCCGGCGCGTACGACAACGATGCGCCGTGGCGGATGCTGACCAGATAGCGTGCGCCGAGAAAAATGTGGGTTTCGCCGAAGGCCAGGTGGCTGTCCACCAGTTGTGCGGTCTGCACCACGACAAACAGCGAGTCACCGTAGGCCTCGATCTTGGTGCGCTGGTGCGCGGTGTGTGCATCCTCGATGGCCAGGTCATGCAGGCCGAATTCTTGCTGCAGCTTGAGCAGCAGCAGCTCGTCGGGCTCGTGCAGTCCGACCCAGACAAAGGTGTCCGGTTGCGCCAGCACCTCGCTGATCGCGTCCAGCGTGATGTCACCGATGCGGCTGCCATCCTTGCGGTAGCCGACACAGTTGATCACCATCGGCAGATCGCCGGGCGCGGCTTGGGTTGGCGCTGGAATCAGGTTCATTGCCGCATGATGACGCGCGCCATCATGGGGAGCAACGGCGTTCGCGCGCCTACGGCTTGCGGCGCAGGGTCCAGGCCACGGCCAGCCAGATCGGCAGCGCAAACAGCAGCCACGGCTGGTTTTGCTGCACACTCCCGGGTAGCGCGTGCAGCACCACGGCGATGACCATCGCCAGCAATTGCACGGCGATCACGCCGTCGATGAAACGCGAGGGACGTAGTGCCCGCCTCGTGCGCCACAACGTCGGCAGCAGCAGCCAGGCCAGCGGGTTGAACAGCAACAGGTTGGCATTGGCCCACGCCGAGTGGTGCGCGGTCAGCGTCCACAGCGCCAGCAGGATCAGCCCAACCAGACCGGCCGCAAGCAGATAAACGCTGCCCAGCGCGAGGTAGCCGGGCAGCCAGGCGCGCCGCGCCAGCACCAGCAGCCCGGCCAGGCCCAGGCCGGCAAGCGCAAGCGGCAGACGAAGGTCTGGCGCGGTGGGCGCTGCCTGGATGCGACCTCCAGTGACGAGGGCTTCGGACAGGATCAGCGGTTGCTGCTGGCCGGAGTCATCGACAATTTGCACGTGGCGAAGGTTGGCTTGCAGCACATCGGGCAGGAAGCTCTCGCGCCAGGCATCAAGCGGCTGGTCGGCGTACGGTCCCAGGCCAAGATCCAGCACCAACATCAACCACGGCTGTGCCTGCATCATGCGCGCGGTCTGCTGGCGGAAGGTCATGCCACCCGGACGCGCGGCCAGCTGCGCGTGCAACACGCCACCGAGGGCCGCGTCCAGCGCATCGCGCACGCGCGTGGTGCAGTTGTCGGCGTAGTAGTCGTACGCGTAGGGCGCGTTTTCCGGGCGCAGGTTCCACAGCAGGAAGTCGCGCAGCGCCGCCGCCTGGGCTGCGTTCAGCGCCAGCCGCTGCCGCGTCACCGAGCGCCCGGCGTCGGTGTACAGGCTTTCGTCCAGTGCGCTGGGCGCCGCATCCATGAGATAGCGCATGTGCCCGCGCGCGAAGTTCAGCAGGAAGCCGCGCTGCTCGAAATCGAACACGCCGTAATTGAAGTTGACCGCTTCGCCGGACTGCGCATCGCGCACCTCGATCGCGTCGTGGCCAAAGCGCTCCCAATAGGTTTCACCCGGCCCGTAGGTGATCAGCGAGACTTCGAGATTCGCGCCCGGGGCGTTGGCGACGCCGGCACTGGCCGGGAACGCCGCGAGCAGGGTGAGCAGGGCGAGCAGCCAGCAGACGGCACGCGAGGTTGCCACTAGGCGCTGAGCTGTCGGGAGACGCGAAACTGCTGCACGCGCCGATCATTTGCGGCGGTGACCTGGAACAACCAGGTGCCGATCGTCGCCTTCTCGCCGACCTCCGGCAGATGGCCGAATTCGGAAGTGACCAGGCCGCCGACCGTGTCGTATTCCTCGTCCGGCAGCGCGGCCTGGATCTGCTCGTTGAAATCGTCGATCGGCGTGAGCGCGCTCACCAGCCAGTCGCCGTCAGGTTGTTCGTGCATGAGCACCGGCTCGGCCTCGTCGTGCTCGTCGTCGATTTCGCCGACGATCTGCTCGAGCACGTCCTCGATGGTGACCAGCCCGGCGACGCCACCGTATTCGTCCACGACCAGCGCCATGTGCGTGCGCGACAGGCGAAACTCCGCCAGCAGCACGTTCAGGCGCATGGATTCAGGTATCAGCACCGCCGGACGCAGGATGCTCTGCAGGTCGAACGGTTCGGCCACGCCAAAGAACTTCAGCAGGTCCTTGGCCAGCAGGATGCCCAGGATTTCGTCCTTGTCCTCGCCATGCACGGGAAACCGTGAATGTCCGGACTCGACCACCGCGGCCATGATTTGCGGCAGCGTCCAGTCTGCCGGCAGCATGACGATCTGCGTACGCGGGATCATGACGTCATCGACGCTGAGCTCGGTGACCTTGATGGCCCCTTCCACCATGGTCAGCGTGTCCGCTGACATCAAACCGTTGGCTTGCGCGGCCCGCAACTCCGCCAGCAATTCAGGGCGGCTGCGTGGCTCGCCGGAAAACATGTGGCCCAGTCGGTCCCACCAGGTTCGGTGCGCCGGGCCGCTGGTACTGCCAGGGTCGTCGTTCATTTGCCGCGTAGTGACTGCCCAGGATGCGGGCGGTACGCCAGTTTAACGGAAAAATCCAGATGCTTCAGGCCGCGGGCCCGCGGCACCGCTACCGCGTGACACGAGAGGTCACGCATACGGGTCGGCAATACCAAGGTCGCCAAGCACGCGCCGCTCCAGCGCTTCCATGAGCTCGGCATCGGCATCGACGACATGGTCGTGACCCAGCAGGTGCAGTACGCCGTGGATCGTCAGATGGGCCCAGTGGTCAAGCGCGGGCTTGCCTTGCGCGGCGGCTTCACTGGCCACTACCGGTGCGCAAATGGCCAGGTCGCCAATCAAGGCCAGGCGCACGCCCGGTGGTGGCTCGACTGGAAAAGACAGCACGTTGGTCGCGTAGTCGCGGCCGCGGTACTGCCGATTGAGCGCCAGGCCTTCGGCGCTGTCGACGAGCCGGATGGCCAGGGCAGCGTGCCGGCGGTGGTGCGCGCCACGCAACGCCGCCTCCGCCCAGCGGCGAAAGCTCGCCGGGCCGGGCAGGCCTTTGCGCGGCAGGCCGTAACGCAGGGCAAGATCCAGACGCACGATCAGTCCAGCAGCGCCAGTGCGCGCGCCAGCATCAAGCCTTCAGGCCAGTCGCCCAGGCCCGAGCCGGCGTTGACGTGGCCGCACGCGCCAATCTCCACGATCTGCGCGCCCCAGCTCTGTGCGAACACGCGCGCCCGTTCCAGGCTCACATACGGGTCATCGGTGCTGGCCACCACGATGGTCGGGAAATCGAACTTGTGCAGCGGCATCGGCGCGAAGCCGGTGGGTGCGCTTGGATAGCTGGTCGCCTCGACATCTGCCGGCGCCACCAGCAGTGCCCCATGCAACGGCTGCGCGTGCTGCGCGGCCCAATGCGCGACGGTGCAGCACGCGGCGGAATGGGCGATGAGCAATGGCGGCTGCGCGCAGGCGTGGATGGCGTCGTTCAGCGTGTCGACCCATTCGCCGCAATCGGGACTGTTCCAGTCGCGTTGTTGCACGCGGCGAAACGTCGGATGCGTCTGTTCCCAGCGCGACTGCCAGTGCCCGGGCCCGGAACCATAAAGGCCTGGCAGGACCAGAACCGGTGGCCAGGCCAGGCGCGGCGCGCTCAATGCCCGGCCTCCTCGGCTTCATTGCGGGATTCGAATGCCTCGTAGGCGCGCACGATCTTGGCCACCAGCGGGTGGCGCACCACGTCACTGGAGGTAAAGAATGTGAAGCTGATGCCGCCGACGTCGCGCAATACCTCCACCGCCTGGCGCAATCCGGAGCGCGTGTTGCGCGGCAGGTCGACCTGGGTGACGTCGCCGGTGATCACCGCCACGGTGCCAAAGCCGATGCGGGTGAGGAACATTTTCATCTGCTCGACGGTGGTGTTTTGCGCCTCGTCGAGGATGACGTAGGAATCATTGAGCGTGCGCCCGCGCATGTACGCCAGCGGGGCGATTTCGATGACATTGCGCTCCATCAGCCGCGCCACCTTCTCGAAGCCGAGCATCTCGTACAAGGCGTCGTACAGCGGGCGCAGATACGGATCGACCTTCTGCGACAGGTCGCCGGGCAGGAAGCCGAGCTTCTCGCCGGCCTCCACCGCCGGGCGCACCAGCAGCAGGCGCTGCACGCGGTTGGCCTCGAGCGCTTCCACCGCACTGGCGACGGCAAGGTAAGTCTTGCCGGTACCGGCCGGGCCGACGCCAAAGCTTATGTCGTGGGTGGCGATGGCGTGCAGGTAACGATCCTGATTGGGCCCGCGCGCCTTGATCAGCCCGCGCTTGACGCGGATCACCACCTCTTGCGCCGCTTCGGCTGCTTCGGCGCCCAGCGCGTCGATGCCTGACTCGGCCAGCTGCAGGTTGATCTTGGCTCCGGTCAGCGACTCATCGCCGGCGGCGGCGTACAGCTGCGTCAGGACTTTTTCCGCCGCGCGGGCAATCGTCGCGTCACCGATCACCTGGAACACATGGCCGCGATGGTTGATCTCCACGCCCAACCGCAACTCGATCTGTCGCAGGTGCTCGTCGAACGGCCCGCAAAGATTGGCAAGCTGCGCGTTGTCTTCCGGTTCGAGCGTGAAGTCGCGCTGGTTGAGGGCGGCGGTCATGCGGCGGCTATGGGGGTCATGGAGTGAGCCTGCAAGTCAATGGGTTTTCCGTGTGCGGTCGTCGCTGTCGGGCGTCAGACAATCGCTTTGCCAGTGGCCGACATGCGTTGCCGCTGTGCGACCTTGCGGGCCGGCGCAAGTCAAACTGCCACCGCCGCGTTGACCACCAGTCGCCCACGCAATGAGTTGGCCATTGCCTCGGTGATTGTCACGTCGACGAACTGGCCGATCATTCGCCGGTCGCCGGCGAAGTTGACGAAGCGCATGTTCTCGGTGCGGCCGGATAGCTCATTGGCGTCGCGAGTACTGGGTTTTTCCACCAGGACGCGCTGCACGCTGCCGACCATGGCGGCATTGATGGCGCGCGCATTGGCGTTGATCGCCGCCTGCAGGCGATGCAGTCGCTGCTGCTTGACCGCCAGCGGCGTCGGATCGGCGAGGTTGGCCGCCGGCGTGCCCGGTCGCGCGGAAAAAATGAAGGAGAAGCTCTGGTCGAAACCGACTGACTCGATCAGCGCCATGGTCCGGTCAAAGTCCTCCTCGGACTCGGTCGGGAAGCCGACGATGAAATCGGTGGAGATGCAGATATCCGGGCGCACGGCGCGCAACTTGCGAATCTTGCGCTTGTACTCCAACGCGGTATAGCCGCGTTTCATCGCCGCCAGCACGCGGTCGGAGCCCGATTGCACAGGCAGGTGCAGGAAGTTGGCAAGTTGCGGCACGTTCGCATAGGCCTCGATCAGCGAGTCGGAAAACTCCAGCGGATGCGAGGTGGTGAAGCGGATGCGGCCGATGCCGTCAATCTGCGCGATGGCGTGGATAAGCACGGCCAGGTCGGCCACGCCGCCGTCGTAGGTGGGGCCGCGATAGGCGTTGACGTTCTGCCCGAGCAAGTTGACCTCGCGCACGCCTTGCGCGGCGAGCTTGGCGACCTCCACCAGCACGTCGTCAAAGGGTCGGCTCAGTTCCTCGCCGCGCGTGTACGGCACCACGCAATAGCTGCAGTACTTTGAGCAGCCTTCCATGATCGACACGAACGCGGTCGGACCCTCGGCCCGTGGCTCGGGCAGACAGTCGAACTTCTCGATCTGCGGAAAGCTGATGTCCACCTGCGGCAAGCCGGTGGCGTGCTGGGCCTCGATCATCTGCGGCAGGCGATGCAGCGTCTGCGGGCCGAACACCAGGTCGACATACGGCGCGCGCTTCAATATCTCCGCGCCTTCCTGCGACGCGACGCAACCGGCGACGCCGATCAGCACCGGCTTGTCGCCGCGCTTGAGCTCCTTCCAGCGGCCAAGTTGGCTAAAGACCTTTTCCTGCGCCTTCTCGCGGATGGCGCAGGTGTTGATCAGGATGACATCCGCCTGGGTCTCGTCATCGGTCAGCTCCATGCCGTGCGAGGCCTTGAGCACATCGGCCATCTTCGCCGAGTCGTACTCGTTCATCTGGCAACCGTGGGTCTTGATGAAGAGTTTGCCGCTCATGGTGTGTGCCGAGCCCTTGGGTGGTGCCGAACCGCACAGTTTACCCGCCACGTCCCGACCTGACCAGTCGATCGGCAGGCCGATCAAGCACTTGCGCGCGGTTCGGGCGCGCAAGTGCGTGTGTGGGGGCGATGCCGTTGGCGGCCGGGGCTGGTCTGGGGCCGTGAAGCGGGCGGCGGTTTCGTGATGCAGTCCTTGCTCGCAGACACGTGCACTTGGCGGAAGGCGCGCATGGCGCCACACTGCGCGCATGTTCGACGTCGCAGGCCACAGGGGGAGCGTCGGCGCCACGATGATCCGCTTCCCGCTACGCACGATCCTGCAAGGGGTCGCGCTGGCGTGCGTGTCGCTGGCAGGTTTGCTTGTCGTGATGCCAGCGCAGGCCGGCAGTCTGTATCGCTGCGCCGGCGTCGATGGCGAGGCGGCATACACCAGCAGCACGGCCGGCTATCACGGCTGCACGAAAATCAGCAGTTTCGTCGGCGCCGCAACGTCACGGCGTGCCACCGTGCACCCGCCCTCACGCGTGACGCTGACGCAGGTGCGCGGTGCGGTGACCACCACCGCCCGCAGCCTGGCCGCCGACGGATCACTCCCCACCACGCTGGTCCACGCGCAGGGCAATGCGCTGACCAATGCCCGGGTGCTGGCTGCTGCGCAGGTGCAACACGTGTCGCTGGGCTCCGTGCGCGGGGCGGTAGTGAGCAGCGCGCCTGCAGCGGACCCGGTCGCCGCTGCCGGCACAGCCGGCCAGTGGGAGTACAGCCAATCAGACGCGGCGGCAACATCCACTGCGGTCGCGTCGGCGCAGCCGGCAGCCTCCGTGGCGTCCAGTCGCCCGCGGGTGTTGCGCGGTGCGGTGTATCGCATCGTGCGCAAGGACGGCAGCGTGGAGTACACCAACCTGGCCCCCGGCGCGGCCAACGCCAAGCATGCGGTGACCATGCTTTTCAGCTACATCGCGACATGTGCTGCCTGCGACGTACGCTCGCCGATCCGCTGGGGCAACGTCAGCCTGAATCTCACCGCCTACGCGGATGTGATCCGCGCGGCCAGTGTCGAATACGGTGTGGACGAGGCATTCTTGCGCGCCATCATCCATGCCGAGAGTGCGTTCAATCCACGCGCGCTTTCGCTCAAGGGGGCGCAAGGCCTGATGCAGCTGATGCCCGGCACTGCCAGCGACATGGGCGTGCTGGACGCTTTCAATACCGATCAGAACATACGTGGCGGCGCGCGCTATCTGGGCCTGCTGCTGCATGACTTCGGCGGCAACGAGCAGCTGGCTGCGGCCGCCTACAACGCCGGCCCGGGCGCCGTGCAGCGCTACAGCGGCGTGCCGCCGTATGCCGAGACGCAGGTGTACGTCCAGCGCGTGGTCACCTTGCGCCAACGCTACGGTGCGGCGATCCACCCGCCACTGGCGTCAAGCGTGGCCACGCTGGCGACGTCGCGCATGTAGCAACACCGGTTTCGGATCCGTCGGCCTTGATCAGCGACCCGCTGTGCACGCGGCGCGTCGGCGCGATTGTCGATCAATCCTGCGTCGCGGTGGTGTTGCTCATGGCCGGCCGACGCGCCAGGGTGACGGTGATGTGGAAAGCACTGCCGTTGCGCAGCCCCGACACCACCACCTTGCTGCCGGGCTTCAGTGCCGCTTCCTCGCGGCGCAGATCCGCCGGGCCAACCACGTCGTGGCTACCGATACGCAGGACGATGTCGCGTGGTTGGATGCCGGCCTGCGCCGCCGGACTGCCGGGATAGACGTCCGTCACCTGCGCGCCGCGTGCCGCCGCGGGCAGGCCGCTGTTGGCGGCGACCGGCACAAAGGTGTACTCCGCGCCGATCCAGCCGCGCACCACGTGGCCGGTGGCGATGATCTCGTCCAGCACCTTGCGCGCCACACCAACGGGGATGGCGAAGCCGATGCCTTCGGCGCCGGCGGCCTTGCCGATCAGCAGCGTGTTGATGCCCACCAGCTCGCCCCGGGTATTGATCAGCGCGCCGCCGGAATTGCCCAGGTTGATCGCCGCGTCGGTCTGGATGAAGTCCTCGGCGCTGGCGCTGTTCAACTGTCGGCCGACGGCGCTGACAATACCCATGGTCACCGTCTGGTTGAGCCCCAGCGGGTTGCCGATGGCGAGTACGACGTCGCCCGCGCGCAATGGCTGCGTCTGCGCCAGGTGGATTGCCGGCAGGTTGCTGGCGTCAATCTTGAGCACGGCCAGGTCGGTTTCCTCGTCGGCGCCGACCAGCGTGGCGCGCGCGATGCGCCCGTCGTACAGCAGCACCTGGATGTCTGCTGCGTGCGCGATGACGTGATTGTTGGTGAGGACGTAGCCCTGCTCGCGGGAGCGCACGATCACGCCCGAGCCCAGGGTCTGCTCGCGATGCTGATAAGTGGTGGGGGTGCCGCCAAACAGCTGCTGCAGCACCGGGTCGCTGTACATGCGCAGCGCCTGCTCGGTGACGATCTTGTTGGCGTAGATGTTCACCACCGAAGGCGCTGCCAGCGCCACGGCATCGGCGTAGGACACCGGCCCGCTCGGCGGCGACACGGTCGCGGTGCTGTGTTCGGGCAGGTGACCGATGCCCAGGCGCGCCCGCAGGCGCTCGCCGGTGCCGGGCCAGAACCATGCGATCACGAACGCCGCCAGCAGTCCGAGCACAATGCTGCGAACAACGAAGGCGACAGTGCCGGCGGTGGGTTTCATGCGCTGCAGAGGCCTGGCCTTGAGGGTGAAGGGAAAAGTGGCGTGGGCTGCCGTCGGCATCGGAAGGACTGCCGCCGGGCCAGGCTCGCTCGACCCTTGGTGTAGCGCTGACAACACCGCGTGAGCCAACGTCCGCGCAGTCGGCAACAGGACGTGTTTTATTGTACGTGCCCGGTCCTGACGCTACACTAACGCGATTTTCGCGGGCCCCAAACACCAATGACAGCGCAAGTACCGGAGAGCCTGATGGCGAACGAAGTCGTCGATCATGGCCGCCGCCGATTCCTGACAGCAACCACGGCCGTGGTTGGTGGTATCGGAGTCGTCGCGGCAGCCGTGCCGTTCATCAAGTCCTGGGAGCCCAGCGCGCGGGCCAGGGCTGCCGGCGCCCCGGTGACCCAATCGCTGGCGAAGATCGAAGCCGGGCAGATGATCACGGTGCCGTGGCGCAGCAAGCCGGTGTTCATCGTCAACCGCACGCCTGCACAATTGGCAACGTTGCCGGTGGTGGATTCACGCCTGGTCGACCCCAAGTCCGATGGCGCCTCTGCTTCGCAACAACCCAAGTACGCGCAAAACGAGGCGCGTTCGATCAAACCGGAGTGGCTGGTGGTGATCGGTATCTGCACGCACCTGGGTTGCGTCCCCGACTACGTGCCCGAACTCAAGCCTGAGCCGTTTGATCCGGAGTGGAAGGGCGGCTTCTTCTGCCCGTGCCACAAATCGCGCTACGACATTGCCGGGCGCGTCTACAGCGGCGTGCCGGCGCCGAAGAACCTGCCGGTTCCCCCGTACAACTTCATTGATGACAGCACGATCCAGATTGGCGTGGATCCGAAGGGGGCAGTCTGATGGCCAACGTATTGACCAGCATCGGTGACTGGGTCGGCGAACGTGCACCCGGCCTTGCGCCGATGTACCGCAAGCACATGACCGAGTACTACGCGCCGAAGAACTTCAATCTCTGGTACTACTTCGGTTCACTGGCGCTGCTGGTGCTGATCAACCAGATCGTCACCGGCATCTTCCTCACCATGAATTACAACCCGAGCGCCGCCGGTGCGTTCGATTCGGTTGAGTACATCATGCGTGACGTGGAGTGGGGCTGGCTGATCCGCTACATGCATTCCACGGGCGCATCGCTGTTCTTCATCGTGGTGTTCCTGCACATGTTCCGCGGCATCATCTATGGCTCGTTCAAGCGGCCACGCGAACTGGTGTGGCTGCTGGGCATGTTGATCTTCCTGGTGCTGATGGCCGAGGCGTTCATGGGCTACGTGCTGCCGTGGGGCAACATGTCGTTCTGGGGCGCGCAGGTGATTATGTCCCTGTTCGGCACGATCCCGTTCATCGGCGATGCGCTGGTGCAATGGATCATGGGCGACTTCCTGCCGGGCGATGCCACGCTCAACCGCTTCTTTGCGCTGCACGTCATCGCCTTGCCGATCGTGCTGCTGTTGCTGGTTGTGCTGCACCTGGCGGCGTTGCACGAGGTGGGTTCCAACAACCCCGATGGCGTTGACGTCAAGCACGGTCCCAAGGGCAACCGCTGGAGCACCACGGCGCCAGCTGACGGCATTCCGTTCCACCCCTATTACACGGTCAAGGATCTGGTTGGCGTCGGTTTCTTCCTGATGATTGCCGCGTTCATCATCTTCTTTGCGCCGACCCTGGGCGGCTGGTTCCTGGAACACGACAACTTCATTGCCGCCAACAACCTGGCCACGCCCTCGCACATCAAGCCGGTGTGGTACTTCACCCCGTTCTACGCGATCGTGCGCATGATCCCGTCGTTCCTGGGTTCGGCGGTGTGGGGTGTGATCGCCATGTTCGGCTCCATCGCCGTACTGTTCGCGCTGCCGTGGCTGGATCGCGGCCAGGTCAAATCCATCCGCTACCGCGGTACCGGATTCAAGGTCGGTCTGGGCTTGTTCGTGTTGTCGTTCTTCATGCTCGGCGCGGTCGGTGCGGGCATTACCGCCGAAGTGATCCCTGCATGGTTCGGCAATGTCGACGTGACCTTCTGGGAAAACCTTTTCGGCCGCGTGATGACCGCGATCTACTTCGGGTTCTTCGTGTTCCTGTGGGCCTATACCTATTTCGGCTGGGAACAGACCAAGCCGGTTCCTGCTCGGGTGATCACGCATGACTAAGCGTCAACGGCTGGTGAAGCGGTACCTTTTTGCGGCGGCGCTGGCGTTTTCCCTGACGCTCGGCGCTGCGGCGCAGGCGTCGGAGGAGGGTGGCCTGCCGCCTGCCGGCACCAACGTGCATGACCAGGCTTCGCTGCAACGCGGTGCCAGGTTGTATTTCAACTATTGCGTGGGCTGCCACTCGCTGAAGTACGCGCGCTACGAGCGCATAGGCGAGGATCTGGGCCTGTCCGAAGCGCAGGTCATGGACAACCTCAACTTCACTGGCGCCAAGTACGGCGAGACGGTGGTGTCGCACATGCCGGCGGAGTCGGCGACCAAGTGGTTTGGCAAGGCACCGCCGGATCTTTCGCTGGAAGTGCGAGCCAAGGGCGCGGACTGGGTCAACGCCTACCTCAACTCGTTCTACCTCGACCCGAGCCGGCCGGTCGGCTGGAACAACACCGTGTTCCCCAATGCATCCATGCCGTTCCCGCTGTGGGAGCTGCAAGGTTTGCAGGTCGCGGTCATGACGGCGGCCAAGCCCGGGCAGGACGCCAGCGTGGAGAAGCTGGAACTGGCACAGCCGGGCAAGCTCACCCCGGCGCAGTTCCAGCAAGCCACCCGCGACCTCACCAATTTCCTTCAGTACGTGTCTGAACCGGCTGCGCTGCAGCGGCATCACTATGGCATCTGGGTGCTGCTGTTCCTGGCGGTGTTCACGCTGCTCGCGTACTTTCTCAAGAAGGAATATTGGAAGGACATCCACACCGACTGATGGACACGATCCGGGCGCGACGGCCGCGCGCCGCAGCCACGGCCACCGACAGGGAACCGCACATGGTGCAGAGCGTCCGCTCGCGTACGACATTGACGTTGTATACCTCCGCCGATGACGTGCAATGTCATCGAGTCCGCCTGGTGCTTGCCGCCAAGGGCGTCACCTACGACCGCGTGCTGGTGGAGCCGGGCAAGGTGCCAGAGGATCTGGTCGACCTCAACCCGTACGCGAGCACGCCTACCCTGGTGGACCGCGACATCGTCCTGCACGACCCCACGGTGGTCTGCGAATATCTTGACGAGCGCTATCCGCACCCGCCATTGATGCCGATCGACCCACTCTCGCGCGCACGGCTCCGCGCCGCCGCAGTACGGGTGGAGCGCGAGTGGCTGGTCGAGGTGGCGACCGTCCATGCGGGCGGACGCACGGCCGAAGCGGCGCGCAAGCGCCTGCGCGAAAGCCTGTTGAGCACCGTGCCGGTGTTCAAGGCCGGCAAGTTCTTCATGGGTTCGGAGATGAGCCTGGCGGACTGCCTCGTGGCCCCGGTGATCTGGCGCCTGCCGTGGCTGGGCATCGACCTTGGCCGCACTGGCAAGCCGATTGTCGATTACGGCGCGCGATTGTTCCACAGCCAGGGTTTTGCACGCAGCATGACCGACGAAGAGAAGGCCATGCGACAAGATCATGAGCACCAGTGACGCTGTCACCATGAGTTCCAATCGTCCGTACCTGCTGCGGGCGATCTACGATTGGATCACTGACAACAACCTGACCCCTTACGTGCTGGTGGACGCCACCGCCGAGGGCGTGAAGGTGCCGCCGCAGGTGGTCAAGAACGGCCAGGTAGTGCTCAACCTGGCCATGCGCGCTGTGGCCAACCTGGATCTGGGCAACGAATGGATCAGCTTCCAGGCACGCTTCTCCGGTGCCAGCCAGTCGATCCATGTGCCGGTGCGCGCGGTGCTGGCCTTGTACGCGCAGGAAAACGGCCAGGGCATGATGTTTCCGGCCGAAGACGAAGGCGGCGGCGAGCCGTCACCGCCGGTATCCGGTCCAGACGGCTCGCCACCGACGTCGACCGATTCCCCTTCTCCCGCTGACAAGCCCAAACGCGGCGCCCCGCACCTGCGCGTTGTGAAGTAGCAGTCAGACGCGATAGGCGCGGATATGCGGTGTGACCGGTGATCCGGGATCAAGGAAAAACAACGCAAGAGCGATATTTCGGCAGTGCGGACGTGCGCTTGCCCGCAAGGCATGGCTCAATGCTGGCGATCACCTGACCTGCGCCTGGTTTCGGAGAGCATCACGACGTTGCTTGTCGCCTGCGCGTTGTCGGCAGTTGCCGTGACGTCCGCCGGGTGTTCAACCGACGGCAGACTGAGGCTGGTGAGCGAACGGCCGATCATCCACAGCCGGCCCGGCGCGCGATCGTTGCCGGCCACGCTCACCTCAAAGCCGTAGCAGCGCTCCAGGTGACGTTGGCCATTCACCCGACGTACGCGCACGCGGCGCAAGCCGACGGTTTCGTCCAGCAGTTGCACGCCGTGGCGCTGGCATTGCGCGCGGGCTTCGCGCACGGCATATTCCCGGGCGGTGCTCAGTTTCATCCACGCGCCGATAGTGGCGCCCAACGCCAGTAGCACCAGCATGTCGGTGAGGTTACTCATGCCCGGAGTGTGTGGGCGCGACGCGGGTGATGCAAGCGGTGGCGGATCAGCGCAAGCGCAGCCGCAGCGAAAGATCCACGGCCTGCACGTGCTTGGTCAGCGCGCCCACCGAAATGAAATCCACGCCGATGCGCGCGAAATCGCCGATGGTGTCGAGACTGACGTTGCCCGATACCTCCAGCGGCGTGCGCCCGGCGGTCTGGCGGACGGCAAGCAGCATGTCCTCCGGACTGAAGTTGTCCAGCATGATGCGGTCGGCGCCCGCGTCCAGCGCCTGTGCCAGCTCGGCAAGCGTCTCCACCTCCACCTCCAGCAGCAGCGTGGGGTGCAGCTTGCGCGCCGCATTCACCGCCCGGGCAATACCGCCCGCAGCGATGATGTGGTTTTCCTTGATGAGGATGGCGTCGTACAGGCCCATGCGCTGGTTGTGTCCACCTCCGCAGCGCACCGCATACTTTTGCGCAAGCCGCAGCCCGGGAATGGTTTTGCGCGTGTCCAGCACGCGCGCGCCAGTTCCGGCCACCGCCGCCACATAGCGCGCGGTAATGCTGGCGGTGGCGGACAGCAATTGCAGGAAGTTCAGCGCCGGGCGCTCGGCACTGACCAGGGCGCGAGCGTTACCGGAGACTTCGCATATGATCGCCCCGGCGGCGACCGACTCGCCGTCGCCGGTATGCCAGGAGATGGCGACGTCCGCATCCATGCGCCGGAAGCACGCGTCGAACCACGCGGTGCCACAGATGACTGCCGCATCGCGGCAGGTGAGTACCGCATCGGCATGGGCGTCGACGCCCAGCAACTCGGCCGTGGCGTCGCCGCTGCCTAGATCCTCGGCAAAGGCGCGGTCTATGTCCGCGGCGATGCTGGATGCCGCGGGCAGGGCGAAGCGGTCGACGTCGGTCATGCCTGCGGTGGCGCCTGTGTCCCCGGCGCAGTGCCGGCCGCTTCTGCCGTCGCGCTGCCGGCAGCGGGGGCTTCCTCGCTGAGGCGCCCGACGATGGCGTTCATGGCCCGGTCAAACAGGGCACTGGCCGGCAGCACGCGCGCGCTGCCGTCGACCAGCAGCTGAGCCAATTCGTGCGGCGCGTAATCGCCGACCTTGAGCCCGCGCCGATTGACAAACAGATAGCGCCCACTCATCGGGCTGATCCACGACAGCTTGGCGCGCGCCATGCTCTGGTCGGCAAAGGAGAATTCCAGCCAGGTTCCCGGTTGCAGCGACTCCACCTGCTTGAGCTGCGGACTGTCCACAGCGACGTCGGCCACCTCGTCCACTTCGGCCGCGACCGCGTGTTCGTCCTCGGTCACCGGCACTGTCGAGTCGGGCATGGCCAGCATCGAGGCATCCTCGTTGTCGACCGCGCTCAGTTCGACCGGGTCCACCGTCTCGCCCAGTTGCTGGCGGTAGTAGGCATGCAGTTGCGCCAGCAGGCGG
The DNA here is from genome assembly GCA_039936515.1 of Rhodanobacter sp. Taxonomy (GTDB): domain Bacteria; phylum Pseudomonadota; class Gammaproteobacteria; order Xanthomonadales; family Rhodanobacteraceae; genus Rhodanobacter. The sequence continues at coordinate 17,786 of JBDTIE010000078.1, forward strand.
TCGATGTCCTGGGCCTGGAAGGCGACGTTACCCAGGCCGTGGCGCAGGGCGCGTTCGATGCCTGGCAACATGCGCCGCAGCAACTGCCGGCTTTCATGGTCTGGCGCCGGGCGCGTGCTGGCGATGAACTCGTCGACAAAGCGCAATGCCGCCTTGAACTCCGGCGAGTCGTCGCCCTGGCGCAGCAAGGTCAGCACCAGATGGTTGGCCCACGCACGCGCCAGAATGCCGTGTACCAGCGGCGGCAGATGTTCGCTGCCAATGCGCTCAAGGATCTCGCGCGCGGCGCGTCGACGGGCCAGATCGAGCTTTTCGCGACCACGGGTGGATTCGGCCACGCGCTGCTCGGCCACTTCGGAGCGACGCTTGCTCGTGTCCTGGAACGCCTGCAGGTCGGCGAGCAGGCGTTCGAAGATCCCCATGTCATCGTCGAAGTCGTGCAGCAATTGCTCGACGATCGACTTGATCTTGTCGTACAAACGCGGGTCACGATCCGAATCCTGCGACCAGCCCTTGGCCTGCTCGGCCATGCTGTCCAGCAGGCGCCGCGCCGGATGCTGGCGATGTGCGAACAGCTTGCGGTCAAGAATTGCGGCCTTGAGGTAGGGAATCTGCAAGCGCCCGAGCACTGCCTGCATCTCTGCCGGCAACGTGCGGTCCTCCAGGATGAACTCGAACAGCATGCCCACCAGGTCGATCGTGTCCTCGTCGATGGTGGCCACGCGGGTGGCGTGCTCACCGCGCAGCGCACCAACCTGGTTCAGCAGTTGCGCCTTGAGCTGCAACACCTCGTTGCCGAGTGCGGTGGCGTTGTCGCCGCCGTCCGGATGCAGGACGCCACCGCTCGCAATCTGGCTCTGCAACACGCTGAGCGCACCAAGCAGTTCGTTGGCCGACGGCAGCGGCGCCGATCCGGCGCGCAGATGGCTGTCCTCGCCCAGTGCGGCGGAGCCATTGGCCACGCGCCGTGCGCTGAACAGGGCATGCAGCGTCTGCACCAGGTTGTCCGGAAACTCGCCGGCGTCGTCCAGCACCGGCATATCGGCGCCGGCGCTGCTGCCCACCTGCGGCGTGTTGGTGCTGCTGGTGCTGGTGCCGCGCACGCTGCGGTGGCGCAACTGTGGCAACACCCCGGCGCGGACCAGGTCTGCATTGACGTCCTGGTAGAGAGACTCCAGCGCGGACAGCAAATAGCGGTCAAACAGTTTGTAGATGATCAGCTTCACGCGCATGTCCGCGCTGAGCTCGTGCATCGCGTCGCGAAATGCCTGCGACAGGATCGCCGGCGCCATCGGGTTGCTGGCGTCGTCGATCTTGCGTCCGCCGCAGATCACCGACAGGCGCTGATTGACCGCATACAGGTCGCGCGACAACCGGGCCTCGTTCTTGCCGATCATGCTGGTGATGGCCAAAGCCTCCTCCAGCTCGTTGTCGGCGACCAGCGACAGTTCGACCGGGCCGCCGGTGCCTGCCGGCGAGGGCGGTGCGTCCTTGGCGTGCGACAGGTTGCCCAACTCGCGGTTGATGGCGTTGAGGAAGGCGCGCTCCACCGCCGGGCGGCGTTTGCGCACCTCGCGCATGCCGTCGAAATAATGCATCTGGGCAGCGTTGTTCTCGGCTTTTTCAGCAAGGTCGAACAGCGCGTCGTCGACATGCTCGAAAGTGTTGCTGATCCACTGCTGCAGCCGGCGGTTGGCGATGGCACGCACCGCGTCCAGAAGTTCGCCGACGCGCTCCGTGCCGCCGGTCAGACGCCCGTTCAAGTGGACGACCGCAGAGGTCTCGCTGGCTTCATTCATGGCCGTTCCCCGGATACGCGCGTGCCCGCGCCGACCCAGAGGCCGCACGGACGTTGACGATAAGCCAATTGTCATGCACTGTCATGTGTCGGCCAGCACAGTTCGGGGCTTGCGCGTGCTCAGGCCAGGGCGGGAAAGTCGGTCAGCTGCGTGGTGCCGATGCCTTCTTCAGGCAGCATCACCGGGATGCCGTCGTCCACGCGGTAGATGACCTTGCCGTCAGTGGTGATGAGCGCCTCGCCGACGCGTACGTCAACAATCTTGCCGGCAACCGTCTGCACGCTGCCGCTGGCAATCGCGCCGTTCAATGCGTCCAGTTCGCCGTGGTTGAGCGGGCGCACCGGTGTTTTGCTGACCGGGCAACACAGGATGTCGAGTAGGCGCTTGTCCATGATGGTTTGTGCGGGATGCCGGGGCTGCGGAAAGCCCGTACAATAGCGGCTTTTGGACGGCCGGGCCATGACAGGAACAATCAGGGCGCCGCGCGTTGGCGTGGTAATGGGCTCACGTTCGGATTGGGAAACCATGCAGCACGCAGCCGACGTGTTGACCGAGCTGGGCGTGGCGCACGAGGTGCAGGTGGTGTCGGCACACCGCACACCCGACCTGCTTTTCCGTTACGCGGAGCAGGCAGCTGGTCGGGGTATTCAGGTCGTCATCGCCGGTGCCGGCGGCGCGGCGCATCTGCCCGGCATGCTGGCCGCGGTCACGCCGTTGCCGGTGATCGGTGTCCCGGTGCCGCTGAAATATCTTGATGGCCTGGATTCGCTGCTCTCGATCGTCCAGATGCCG
>JBDTIE010000079.1:0-31796 GCA_039936515.1 Rhodanobacter sp.
CGCGCGCCGCCGCACGCATCGCCGCAGCCGACGCGGCGCGGCCCTGGTGGCGCGGCCCCACCTGTCGTGGCGGCATGCTTGGCGGCGGAGGTGGCGGCAGTGGTGCGGTATCGATCAGGCGCACTTGCAGGAACGACTCCGGCGGCGCGCGCGGCGGTTGCCAGTCGTACGGCGGACCCAGGAACAGGACGGCCAGGAACAGCAGGTGCAATACCAGCGTGCCGATCAACGCCACCGCGTGCCGGGCCCGCGCACGCGGCCGCTCGCGCCAGCGTCGACGCGGGCGCATCGCGCTGGCCGCCGCCAGCGGCGATTCCATCAGCACGCGCCGCGGCGAAAGCGGCGTGACCGGCACGGGGGCTTTGGGCGGCAACGGCATCGGGGCAGTGTAGCGGGCCGTTCACGCCGGCCGCACGGCATCAGCGCTGGCGCGAACCTGCGGCGCGCCGGCGCAGCTCGTCATCCACCGCACGATCGGGCGTATCCACCGGGCAACCCCAAACCAGCGGCTTGCCGGCGCGATACATCGCGATGCAATCGGCCAGCGGCGGCTTGGCTGGCGGATGCGGGTCTTCGGCCAGCGGCCGGGCCGGAGCCATGCTCAGGCGTTCGTCGCCGTCCTTGGCCGAAGGCGGGGCCGGTGGATTGACGCAATCGGGCGTGGGGATCCCCAGCAGCGTCTTGCACTTGAGATGGATACCGCCGGGAAGGTCCACGGCCGTGGTCTTGACCACCGCATCCTTGATCTTGCGCACCGCCGCCCCACCGGCGCTCTCGTCCGGCGGCGGAAAATATTTGTCCAGACGCGTGGGCTGGTAAGGCAGCGGGTTGGCGTGACGCATGACCTGCGCATCGCCTTGCGGCAAGCGCTGCACGTAACCGGGCACGGCAGCCGCGCTGGCGGCCGGCGCTGGCAGCAGCGGCAGGCCATCGCGGTCATACAGCGTGGCCGTGGTGGTGATTTCGGTGTCGTCAGGGCGCTGGCGCCGGGCCGGCGGCGGCGGCGGCGTGACCGTGCGCGTGCGTGCAACGACGCGGGGCTTCACCGGCAAGGCCGGCTGCGGGGTGACGATGCGCTCCGGCAAGACAATCGGCACGAAACGCGCAACCAGCGGGTGGTTCGGCGTCGAAGCCGACGCCGGTGCGCGCGAGTGCAACGCTTGCCACACCAGTGCGGCAAACAAGACATGCAAGGCCAGCGCCAGCAGCAACGGAACGTGGGCGGGACAGCGCACGCCGTGAGGCTGCCGCCAGTGCCGTGCGCGCAAGCGCGACGCGGTCGGCCCGCTCCATGGTGGCGATGCAGCGCCCGCCGCCGTGCTCTGGTCACTGTGGCTTGCGCTGTCGATGCAATCGGGTGCGCGCTGGACGATGGAGGTTTGCCCTGACTGGAAACGCGCAGCATGTCGCAGCCCGCTTGAACACCACGCAACCGCGCGCTGGCGCCGCCGCCGTGGCGTGCTGTCAGTGCCGCGACTTGAGCAGCGTGCCCGTGCATTGCCTGGCACCGCACAGGCACTTCCACAGTTTTTTCAAGCGCGCGGTGTGCGGCACGTCGAGGGTGATGCCGTAGTTGTAGGTCAGCTCCTCGCCGGCACGAATGGCGCGCAGCGCCTCGATCACCACCTTGTCCCGCCGCGCATCGCCGCTGGCGCTCTCCACCACCACAGCGCGGCAATTGGGTGCGCAGCCATGGTTGATCCAGCGTGCGGTGTTGCCGCCCTGGTTCGCGTCGATGATGAATTCGTCGTTGAGCGTGAACAAAAACGTGTGTCCGGTCTCGCCGCCGTCGCCATACAAATCGTCGGCCTGCGCCGGCGTCAGCAGCTTGCCCTTGTACTGGATGATCGCCTCGCCCTTGGCAATCGGCGCGGCGGCGAACACGCCATTGCCGTGGATGGGCGAGCGGCGGGCAACAAAACGTCGGGGCATGCGTGCAGACCAGCAAAAGTCGAGCCCGCGATCATGCCCGTTTGCGCATGAGCGCGAAACTGCCATGACGCATGGCGCGGCCCGCTGGCGCACGGACAGTGTCGGGCGCCGCGTACAGATGACCCGCTTCGCTGACGAAAGGCGGCAAAGCCGGTTAGAATCAAGATTCAAACGATCGTTTGGAGTATTGCCATGCGACTGTTGCGCTGGGTCATCCCCGTCCTGCTGCTGGGCCTTGTTGCCTGCGGGCCGACGAAGAAGAGCGTGTTTCCGCCGACGGTGACCATCCAGCAGCTGGTGGCGCAGGCCAGCGGACAATGGCGGCTGACGCTGCGCATCCAGAACAACAGTTACGCCGGCATGGATTTCAGCGTGATCGACGGCCGATTGCAGATGGCCGAGCAGGTTCCCGTACGCGTGCACCAGACCTTTGATCGCGACATCCCGGCGCTGGCCGGCGACACCATCAACGTGGACATCCTGCCCACCGCGGCGATGGCGCAGGCACTGGCCGCGTCGGCAAGCAAGGGCAGCGCCGGCGCGCTGGCCTATCGCCTGAGCGGCATCGCCACGGCAAAGCCGGAGCAGGAAAAGCAACCGCGCAACTTCGACTTCAACGGCACCGACTGGCTTTCGCCGGTGCCCGGCATCGCGCACACCTGGCGCTGACCCACTCCACCGGAGGAAACCCCATGACCGCATACAAGGCCCCGCTCGACGATCTGCGCTTCGTGCTGTTTGACGTCCTGGACGCAGAGGCCACGCTGACGGGCCTGCGCGACGGCGCGGAGCACACCCGCGACATCTTGGACGCGGTGCTGGACGGGGCGGCCCAGCTCAGCGAACAGGTGCTGGCGCCGACCAACGCGCCGGCCGACGCCGAGGGCTGCCACTTCGACAAGGCCACGCAGTCGGTGACCACGCCCAAGGGCTTCAAGGACGCCTTCAGGCAGTTTGCCGACGGCGGCTGGACCGGACTCACCAACCCGCCGCAGTACGGCGGCCAGGCGTTGCCCGGCGTGCTCGGCATCGCCACCACCGAGATCTTCCAGTCCGGCAACCTGGCCTGGAGCCTGTACCCGCTGCTGTCCGAGGGCGCCACCCACGCGCTGGAACAACACGGCGAGCAGTGGCAGCGCGACAGCTTCATGACGCCGATTGTCGAAGGCCGCTGGACCGGCACCATGTGCCTGACCGAGCCGCAGGCCGGCTCCGACCTCGGCCTGCTGAAGACGCGTGCAGAACCGGCCGGCGACGACGACGCCGGGCACGCGCTGTACAAGCTCAGCGGCACCAAGATCTTCATCAGCGCCGGCGAACATGACCTGACGGAAAACATCATCCATCTGGTGCTGGCGCGCCTGCCTGATGCCCCGGCCGGCAGCCGCGGCATCTCCATGTTCATCGTGCCCAAGTACAAGCTTGCCGCCGACGGCACCCCCGGTGAACGCAACACCGTGGCCGCCGGCGCGATCGAACACAAGATGGGCATCCACGCCTGCTCGACCTGCGTGATGAACTTCGACGGTGCCGAGGGCTACCTGATCGGCAAGCCGCACAAAGGCTTGCAGGCCATGTTCACCATGATGAATGCGGCGCGGCTGTCGGTCGGCGTGCAGGGCCTGGCGCTGGGCGAGCGTGCACTGCAGAACAGCCTCAACTATGCCCGCGAGCGTTTGCAGTCGCGCGCGCTGTCCGGTCCGAAATTCCCGGACAAGCCGGCCGACAACCTGCTGGTGCAGCCGGACGTGCGGCGCATGCTGTTGACCCAGCGTGCCTTCGTCGAGGGCTCGCGCGCATTGGTGTTGTATACCTCGCTGCAGACCGACATTGAAGCGCGCGGGCAGGACGAGGCCGCGCGCAAGGCCGCCAGTGAACTGGTGGCGTTCCTCATACCCATCGCCAAGGCGGTGGTGACCGAGCTGGCCCAGGAATGCACAAAGGAGGCGCTGCAGGTCTACGGCGGCCACGGCTACATCGCCGAAAACGGCATGGAGCAGTTCGTGCGCGATGCCCGCATCATCACCTTGTACGAAGGCACCACCGGCATCCAGGCCGCCGACCTGCTGGGGCGCAAGATCATGCAACTACAGGGCGTGGGCTTCAAACACCTGCTGAACGAAATCAGCGTGTTCTGCCAGCAGCACGCCTCGGACAAAGCCGTGTCGACGCTGATCGGGCCGCTGGCGATCGCCACCAAGGCTTGGGGCGACCTCACGCTGAAGCTGGCCGCACGCGTGAAGGCCAACCCGGAGGAACTGGGCGCGGCCGCCAACGATTACCTGTATTACTCCGGCTACGTCACGCTGGCCTATCTGTGGGCGCGCAGCGTGGCTGCGGCCGAGGCCAGCAACCAGTCAGAGGCGTTCAAGCAGGCCAAGCGCGACACCGCGGCGTTCTACTTCGCGCGCATCCTGCCGCGCACGTTGATGCACCAGGCCGCGATCGAGGCGGGGGTGGCGACGCTGCCGGACATCGCCTGACCGCGCTGCCTGCAGTGCGTGCCGTGGCGGGCCACAGCTGACGCATTGCGGCACCGTGGCCGCACGTCGGGTCAGCGCACGATGATGTTGTCGATGACGATGTTGCCCCCACGCAGGTACTCCGCCACCAGCGCTTCGTGGGCGGCGGCGGCTTGCTGCAACTCGCGCTCCAGCGCGATATCCAGCCTGTCGACCGGCGGATTGGCTGGGGGCTCGGTGCGGATCACGCGCGCCGGTGGCACCACCGGATTGGGTGCCAGTGTTTCCAGATCCAGCAGGTGGGAGATGTCGTAGGCATGGTCGTTCATGCCTTTATCCAAGCAACAGGTTTGCCAACCGTGCCGCAAAATCGAAAATGGCGGCCAATGGCCGCCATTTTCTTTCGCCGCATCCGCCACAAACCCGGCCGACGGCCGGAGCAGCCTCAATTGCGACTGGTACCAGCGGCCGCTTCGGCGTCCTCGCGCAGCTCCAGGCGGTGCGCCAGCCGGTCGATATTGGACAACGACAGCAGGTGCGCGTAGATCCAGCCGAACACGCCCTCGCGGGCAAACTCCAGCGTGGTCTGGTCGTCCAGCGTGCGCAGCTTTTCCTCGTTGACCACGAACAGGCCGTTGAGGTTGATCGAGCGACCCTGCTCGCCATCCTTGCCTTCCTTGCGCAGGCTGACGTTGCGCGGCTCAAGCAGGTCATGTTTGGACAATTGCTGCATGAACCAGCGTGTGCGGCCCACGTTCTGCTGGAACTCGCCCAGGAACTTGACCGCGCTGGTCAACATCTCCGAATCGGTGCCATCGTCGTTGAACAACCGCTCGCCTTCGCTGAGGCCAAAGCCTTCGTACTGCTCGTCGAGAAACACGGTCATCTCGTCGTTCTGCGGCTCACCTTCGACTGCAGGCTTTTCCGCCAGCACAAACGGATAGCGACGCACGAACGCGGGAATGTAAGTGCGCGGTTCCCAATGGCCTTCGGCGTCGATGTACAGGTTTTCGTTCTGGCGCAGGCCAAGCAAGGCGATGGGGCCGGCTTCGGCCGGGTCGTTGCCGGCAAACACGATCAACATGTCGCGCGCGGCGACGGCGAACTCAGCACCGGTCAGCGGCACCGAATGCGTGTTCATCGCAAACTTGAGACTGGGGACGGGTTTGAGCCGCAGATCCTTGTGCTCGCTGCGGTTGAGCAGCACGGGATGCTCGTAGAAAAGGACTTCAGCCACGGTGTTCCCTCTGCCCCGCCAGACCGGGGCGGCCGACGCGGCGCCCCTACGAAACCCGGCGTCGGGTCTGTGTTGAACGGCTGACTATATCAGCGCACCGGCGTGCTTGGCGACCGCGCCAGCGCCGACCATGCATGGCGAAACCGCGCCACCATCGACGTCGCCGGCCGGCGGATTGGCCATTTCCCCTGGCCGATTCCCATTGACCGGCACTTCGCGCTTCGCCCGCGCAGTGATCTATGCTGGACCCATCCACCGCGCGCCCCGCTGCGCGTGGTGCAGCGGAGGTAACACCGCATGCTGATGGAAGTACACAAGCTGGCCAGTCTCAACGCCACGCGCGTGTTGGCGCTGGATTCGGCCGGGCACATCCTGGACTGGATCAGTTGGCAGGATGCGGTATGCCTGTACGTACGCGACGCGGTGGCGTGGACGCTGGGCGATCCGTGCCTGACCGTACGCGGCGGATTCAATCGTGCCCGCGGTACGCAAAGCCAGATGCAGCTGCATCCGATCATCGCCAGCAGCGGACGTTGCCGCGAGCAGGCGGTGGATCCGTGCCCGAGTTTGAGCAACACCGCACTGTTCGCGCGCGATCGTGCGCTGTGCCTGTATTGCGGCGCGCAGTTCCCGCGCAGCGAACTGACCCGTGATCATGTGTTGCCGGTGTCGCGCGGCGGCCGCGACGAGTGGGAGAACGTGGTCAGCGCCTGCCTGGCGTGCAACCTGCGCAAAAGCAACCGCACCCCGCAACAGGCGGGCATGCCGCTGTTGGCCGTTCCGTATCGGCCAAGCTGGGTGGAGCACCTGATCCTGTCCAACCGCAACATACTGGCCGACCAGATGCAGTTTCTGGTCGACCACCTGCCTCGCGAACGGCGGCGCGCGCTGGCCTGACGGCTCGGAAACGGAGGGCGGGCACCGCCCGCCGCCCAATCCGTGCGCACGAGGTGGCGGGCGGTGCCCGCCCTGCCGGGACTTCACTTTCCGGGATTTGCAGCCGTCTTCGTTGCGGTTCGCGCTTGCGGGCCTGCAGGTGGTTCGTCCGCGCGCAGGCAGGCACTCAGGACTCTGCCTTGACCTCATCTTTCTTGTCCGTGTCGGGCGCCTTTTCGGCGGCGGCTTTTTTGGCCACGGCCGCGGCCTCGGCTTCCTGGTGGTCCGACAGTTCACGCTCGATGGCCTGTACTTCCTCGCAGGCGTCGTCAGCGCGCTCCTCGGCCTCGGCCACTTTTTTTGTCATGGCTTCCTTGTGCGCGGTGACCCGGCGCTGCGCAAGCGCTCGGTACTGGTCACGCACGCGGTCCAATGCCTCCTCGTCCAGGTCTTCCACCGCCAGCAGGCCGTCGTGCGCCGCGGTGGCGCGGATCAATTCATCAAGCTTGATCTGCAGGGCGATGCTGTCGCGGTTCTGGCTGTTCTGGATAAGGAACACCATAAGGAAGGTGATGATCGTGGTGCCAGTGTTGATCACCAGCTGCCAGGTATCGCCAAAGTGGAAGACTGGCCCGGTCGCGGCCCACACCACCACCACCAATGCGGCCAGGAGAAACGCCCCGGGCCGGCCGGACTGGCGTGCCGTGGCCTCGGCAAAGCGGCGAAACATCTGTGAGGTGGGCGACATGGAGCGACTCCTGCGCTGGGCTGGCCGCCCATGCGGCGGCGCTGCGAGTGGCGCGAAGCATGCCGCCGCCAACGTGTGGAATGCGTGCAGATCGACAGTGCCCGTAGCCTGCGCTTGCCCCGTCCGGCCGCTGGCCCAACAATACGCCAATGACCGATCCCGTCCGCTATCCGCACCTGGCACAGATCGACACGCCAACCGACCTGCGACGGCTGGACGATGACGCGTTGCCGGCGGTGGCCGATGAGTTGCGGCGCTTCCTGATCGAATCGGTGGCCACGTCCGGCGGTCACTTCGGCGCTGGACTGGGCGTGGTGGAATTGACCGTCGCCTTGCACTACGTGTTCAACACCCCTGACGACCGCTTGGTGTGGGACGTCGGCCACCAGTGCTATCCGCACAAGATCCTCACAGGCCGCCGCGAGCGCATCACCAGCGTCAAGAAGCTCGGTGGCCTGGCGCCGTTTCCGCGGCGCGCGGAAAGCGCCTACGACACCTTCGGCGTGGGCCATTCCTCGACATCCATCTCCGCTGCGCTGGGCATGGCCATCGCCGCGCAGCGCAAGGGTGACAAGCGCAAGGTGGTGGCGGTGATCGGCGATGGCGCGGCGACTGCCGGCATGGCGTTCGAGGCACTCAACCACGGCGGCGACGTCGATGCGGACTTGCTGGTGGTGTTCAACGACAACGGCATGTCCATCAGCGAAAACGTCGGCGCGCTGGCCAAGATGATGGCCCGCGCCATGGCCAGCCGGCGGCTGAACGCGTTGCGCGAGCACGCCAAGCGCGCCATTCCCAAGCACTCGATGTTCGGCCGGCTGTTCAAGCGCTGGGAGGAACACGCCAAGGGCATGTTCGTGCCCAGCACGCTGTTCGAGGAACTGGGCTTCCACTACACCGGTCCGATCGACGGCCACAACATCCCGCAGCTGTTGCAGGCATTGCGCACGGTCAAGGACTTGCGCGGCCCGCAACTGCTGCATGTGATCACCACCAAGGGCAAGGGCTATGCACCGGCCGAACAGGCGCAGATCACCTACCACGCGGTGGGTCCGTTCGACCCCTCCGCCGGGCTGGTGAAGAAGGCCGCGCCAGCGCGTCCGACCTACACCGACGTGTTCGGCGACTGGCTGTGCGACATGGCCGCTGCCGATGCGCGGCTGCTCGGCATCACCCCGGCCATGCGCGAGGGCTCGGGCCTGGTGCGTTTCTCGCACGAATATCCCGACCGCTACTTCGACGTCGCCATCGCCGAACAGCACGCGGTTACGCTGGCCGCAGGCATGGCCTGCGAAGGCGCCAAGCCGGTGGTGGCGATCTACTCCACATTCTTGCAGCGCGCCTACGACCAGGCCATCCACGACGTGGCCTTGCAGAACCTGGACGTCACCTTTGCCATCGATCGCGCTGGCGTGGTGGGCCCGGATGGCCCGACCCATTGCGGCAGCTTCGACCTGAGCTATCTGCGCTGCCTGCCCAACTTCATGATCATGGCCCCGGCCGACGAGAACGAATGCCGAATGATGCTCAGCACAGGCTTCCAGTACGCCGGCCCGGCCGCCGTCCGCTACCCGCGCGGCACCGGTACCGGCGTCGCCGTTCACGCCGCGCTGGACACGCTGCCCATCGGCAAGGCCGAGCTGCGCCGGCGCGGCCACACCCTGGCATTGCTGAGCTTCGGTGCGATGCTTGCGCCGGCGGCGGAGATTGCCGCGGAGCTGGACGCCACGCTGGTCAACATGCGCTTCGTCAAACCGCTGGACGAGACCCTTTTGCTCAACCTGGCGCGCAGCCATGAGGGCTTCGTCACGCTGGAGGACAACGCCATCGCCGGCGGTGCCGGTTCGGCCGTTGCCGAATGCCTGGCCGCGCATGGCGTGGTGCTGCCGATCCTGCACCTTGGCCTTCCAGACGTCTATCTGGAGCACGGCTCGCGGGAGGAAGTGCTGACCTTGGCCGGCCTCGACCTACCCGGCATGCGCCGCGCGATCCTGGCGCGCTTCCCGCAAGTGGCCGCGACGGTGACCGCCAACGTGGGGTGAAAACCTTCTGTGCACCCGTCGCGCCGGATTCTCGAAGGAGCCCGTTGGCGGGCGATGCTCCCCGCCCCAGCCATCGCAAAGAGCCGGAGCCTCGCCCGCCAGCGGGCTCCTAGGACAGCGGAGCCTGGCGACCCCCTGAGACGCGGTCGCGGTGTTCCATATCCTGACCGGTGAACACGTCGGCGTAGCCGGCATCGCGCAAAAGCTGCGCAACCGCCGCACCTTGGCGCCAGCCGTGTTCGAGCAGCAGCCAACCACCCGCTTGCAGATGGCCACGCGCATCGCGCGTGATGGCACGGATCGCGTCCAGGCCATCGGTGCCGGAGGCCAAGGCCGCTGGCGGTTCGTAGCGCAGGTCGCCGCGCTGCAGGTGCGGGTCACCGGCCTCGATGTAGGGCGGGTTGGCAACAATGAGGTCGAAGAGCTCGTTCGCCAATGGCGCAAACCAGTCGCCAGCGACGAAGCGCACGCGCTCCAGTCCCAACCGACGCGCATTGCCGCGCGCCACGGCAAGCGCCGCGGTACTGGCGTCGCTGGCGGTGACTTGCGCCTGCGGCCGCTCCTGCGCCAGTGCCAGCGCGACGGCGCCGCTGCCGGTGCCCAGGTCCAGTACCCGCCCCGCCGTGGCAGTGGGCAGCCGCGCAAGCGCCAGTTCCACCAGCAGCTCGGTTTCCGCCCGCGGAATCAGCGTGGCCGGTGTCACTTGCAGGTCCAGTGACCAGAATCCGCGGCGGCCAGTGAGGTAAGCCACCGGCTCCCCGGCGGCGCGACGTTCGACCAGCGCGAGGAAGGCCGTCTGCACCTCCATGGCGGCCGTTTCGTCGGCGTGCGCGAACAGCCAGCTGCGCGGTCGATCCAACACATGCAACAGCAAGGCCTCGGCATCGGCGCGTGCGTCCAGCCGTCGCGTGGCGTCTTCGAGCAGGGCGCGCAAGTCACGCATCGGATGGTGGCTCGCTCTGCCAGGACAGCCCGGTGGGCACAGCCCCAGGTTGTATCGCGGTGCCTGCTTGTTCATGACGTCCGAACCTTGCAGGATCGACAACCACGAGTCCGGCTCGCCATGATCCCGACGGGAAGCCAAAACCTCGCATTGCGCATGATGCGGTACCTGTTGTTGAAGGCGTTTTCAGACATGCGCTGCAGTTTCTCCTGGCTGGTTCTGGGCAAGCGAGACGTTGCTGCAAAGTTTGCGCAAGCAGGTGCGGACACCGCGCTGGCCGGGTTCGTGATCTGACTATTGTGACGCCCATGACGCGACATGCGTACCGGCCAGACCGGACCAGCACAACGCCCCGACTTTCATCTGCGCGCCTCGGGCCAATGGCCGTGCGCGGCGTCAAGTGTCGCTGTCTGCAGCAAGCGCATACTGCCGCTGCCAAAGGCTGCACAGGAGAGCGCAATGGAACAAATGGCATCACATCAATACGACGCCGCGGGCGCGGCGCCGCTACCGGCCACGACGGCGGAGCGCATGCGGGCAGCAGTGGAGCAGGCCGTTGCGGTCGGACCGCGTTTCCTGCGCGGCGAAGTCGATGCGGACCACATGGCCAACATCATGGTCCGCGCGGTGCACGACTACACCGAGCGCGAAAGCGCCGCGGGCGGCAATGGTGTACCGCAGGGCGCAGGCGGGCAGGAGTTGCAAAATGTCTTGGCCGAGCTGCAGGCGTGCGGCTCGGGATACCTTGCCGGGCGTTGCGACGCTGCCTGCGTCGCGCGCACGATGACGCAGATGGTCGCCGAGTTCGGGCCGCGCTGAGCCCATCCAGCCTGCGCGCGCTCGTGTCGCGTGCGAAAAAGCCGGGCGTCTCCGCCCGGCTTTTTTTGCATCCCAAGCCGCGCCCGTCCGGGCGCGGCCACCGATCAACTGCCTCAGCGCAGTGCGTCGATCGAGGCGGCGTCCTGCTTGCCCTTCAACGCCGCGCACAACTGGATCGATTCGCTGGTCTGCGCCAGCCCGCGTGCCGCACCGGTGACCTCCTTCAGGCGCGGCTGGAAGAACGCCTGCAGGCGATCCACATCCGGCTGCGAGCAGCCGCCGCCACCCATCAGGCCGGGCAGGCGACCGCCGGCGAAGCTGCCGGTGCGCTTGACGATGGCGTCAAAGTTGGCGACCGACCAGGTCCACGCCGCGTCACGCTGCGCCTGGGTCTCGCGGTTGCCGCTGAGCAGAGCGCCCATCTCGCCGACCTTGACCTGCGGGTCCAGGCCAAAGTTGCGCACCTGCTCGGCGAGCGCCGGATCCTCCACCGCGCTCAGGCCGGACAGGATCGCGTTGCGTGCCGCCGCGTCGGTGGTTTTCGGCAGCTCGGCAATCAACTCATCGACCACCGGTTTGCCACGCTCCTGCACCGCCACGCCAAGGGCATCGCCAAGCAGGTCGGGATTGGCCGCGGAGACGTCCAGACGTCCATCCGCCGCTCGCTTGAGCACGGCATCGGCTTGCGCAAGCAACGCCTTGCGCACCTCCGGCACCTTGACGTCCATTGCCAGGAAGTCGGCAAGCGAGCTGCGCAGCAGCGCGTCGTCGTCCGCCTCGCCGGCCTTGCGCACGTAGCCAAGCTGTTGCATGCGCGGCAGGTACGCGGCCGTGGCCCACGCCGCAAGCTTCGCCCGCTGCGCATCGGTCGTGGCCAGACGCGTCCTGATCCAGCCGAAGGTGCCCATCGGCGCGGTGGCGACCTCACGGATCTTGGACGCGGTCAGCGGTTGCAGCGCCGCCAGCGCGGTGGCGGCATCGATGTCGCCGCGGCGGAAGCTGGCCGAGACCGCATCGGCGTAGGCCAGTTGCTCGGCGTCACCCAGCGTGCCGACCTTGGCTGCCAGTTTCGCCAGGTCGCCGGCGTCCATCGCAAAGCGATAGTAGCCGCGACCGTCGGCGTTGGGCATGACCCACGTCGGCGTACTGGCTCCCGGCAAGGCGATGCTGCCGGTCGCCTTGTCCAGCATGTCGCAGGTGACCTTGCTGCCGTCGGCGGTGCCGTAGCGCACGCACATGGGCACGCCCCACACGTGCGCGGTGTCGCCCTTGCTGCCGTAAGGCAGGTAACGACTCTGCTTGAGCTTGAGCATGATCTTGCCGCCCTGCTCGACCACTTCGGTCTGCACGTACGGCACGCCGGGCTGGTTGAGGAAGCTCATGAACGCGTGCTTGAAGGCGTCGCCCTTGTTCGCCGCCTTGGCGATGGCGTCGACCAGGTCGGTCGCCGTCGCGTTGCCGAACTTGTGCGCCTGGATGTACGCGCGCATGCCCTTCTGGAAAGTCTTGTCGCCGACATAGCCTTCGAACATGCCCAGCACGCTGGCACCCTTCTGGTAGGTGATGCCGTCAAACGCGGTCTCGATGTCGCCATTGCCGTCGATCGGCTGGCGGATCTTGCGCGTGGTGACCAGGCTGTCGCCGTTCATCGCGCCCTGCGCGCCACGCACGCGGTCCAGGTCAGCGCGATATTCCGGGTGCACCTGCTGGGTCACCTTGCCCTGCATCCAGGTGGCAAACGCCTCGTTGAGCCACAGGTCGTCCCACCAGGCCATGGTCACCGTATCGCCAGTCCACATGTGCGCCAGCTCATGCGCGGTGACGTTGAACGAGCCACGCACGTTGCGCGCCGGAGAGTCCTTGTCCAGCAGCAACAGCCAGTCGCGGAAGGTGACCAGGCCGGGGTTTTCCATCGCGCCGGCGGAGAAGTCCGGCGCGGCCAGCAGGTCGAGCTTGTCGAACGGATAGCCGAAGCCGTAGTAGTCCTCCAGCGCGTGGATGATGCTCGGGGTTTCCGACAACACATGCGCCATGCGATGGGCCTCGCCCGCTGGCGCCACGCCACGCAGCGGCAGCGGCGTCTTGCGATACGTGCCCGGCGCGATGTCCGGCGCGGCGGCGATGTCCCACGGACCCACGGCAAACGCCACCAGGTAGGTCGGCAGCGGTTTGGTCTGCGCAAAAGTCACTGTCTTCCAGCCCTGCTCCGCTGGTGCGGACTTGACCTGGGCGGTGTTGGCGACGACGGTCTGTCCGTCCGGCACGGTGATGCTGATGTCGAACGGCGTCTTGAAGCGCGGCTCGTCGAATCCGGGAAAGGCAAAGCGCGCGCTGATCGGCTCCATCTGCGTCATCGCATACGGCTGACCCTTGGCGCTGACCTTGTACAGCCCCTGCAATTGCGCGTTCAGTGGCGCGGTGTATTCAAAGCGCACGGTAAGCGCCTGCGGCTGCAGCGTGCTGCCGAAATCCACGCGCACCACGCCGGCTTTCGGCTCCACCGCGGTATAGGTGCCCTCGTGCGTCTTGCCGGCGGCGTCGGTGATGGTCACCTTGGACACTTTCAACGCATTGCCATCCAGCCACACGTGATCGGAGGCCTCGGTCAGCTTCATCTTGATCGTGGTGGTACCGGAAAAATCCTGCTGCGCCGGGTCGACCTTGAACGCCAACTGGTAAGACTGCGGCACCGCCCACGTCGGCAACTTGCCCTGCGGCGCCTGGTCGGCACTGGCGGCGAACGCGGCGCTGCAACAAACGGCGAGCGCGGTGAGCAACAGAGGACGGACGGCAGCATGCATGGATTTTTTCCGGCACTTGGAGAGACCTCCCACGCTAGGTCGATGCCGCCCTCCTCCCCAGTGCCGAAAGGCACAGGCGAAGGTCGCCACATTGTCCGCAACAATGAATGACCGCACAATCATAGCCATCGACTATCGATGGACTGACGCGACGATGAACCTGCGCGACCTGCATTACCTGGTGGCCCTGGCCGAGCACCGGCATTTTGGCCGCGCCGCGGAAGCCAGCTTCGTCAGCCAGCCGACGCTGTCCACGCAGATCCGCAAGCTGGAGGAGGAGCTTGGCGTGACCCTGGTGGAACGCACGCCGCGCAAGATCCTGCTGACGGAAACCGGGCGCGAGATCACTCGCCGCGCGCGCGCGGTGCTGGCCGAGGTCGACGAGATCCGCGCCATTGCCCAGCGCACCCGCGACCCGGAAGCGGGCACGCTGCGGCTGGGCATCTTTCCCACGCTTGGGCCCTACTTGCTGCCGCACGTCATCCCCCTGCTGCGCGAGCGCTATCCACGACTGGAGTTGCTGCTGACCGAGGAGAAGACCGAGCACGTCATCCACATGTTGCGCGAAGGCGCGCTGGATGCCGGCATCCTGGCGCTGCCGGTGCATGAGGACAGCCTGCACTGCGAGTTCCTGTTTGAAGAACCCTTCGTGCTGGCGGTGCCGGACGACCACCCGCTGGCCGCGCACCAAGGCCGGCTGAAACTCACCGACCTGGCCAACGAGCACCTTTTGTTGCTGGAGGATGGCCACTGCCTGCGTGACCAGGCACTGGACGTGTGCCAACTGGCCGGCGCCAGCGAGAAAAGCGGCTTTCGCGCCACCAGCCTGGAAACGCTGCGGCAGATGGTGGCGGCCAACGTCGGCATCACGCTGCTGCCAACCCTCGCGACCAAGCCGCCGATTGCCCGCACCGACAACGTGCACCTGGTGGAGTTTGCCGGGCACGCACCCAGCCGGCGCATCGCCATGGTGTGGCGCAAGAGTGCCTCGATGTCGAGCTTCCTCACTCATCTGGCCAAAGTCTTCCGCGACTTGCCGCCGGGCTTGCTGGTGCCTGGCCTCGACGCCGCCACAACCGGCCGGTCACCGGCGCGGCGTGCCAGGACCACGGCGCAGGCGTCAAGATGATTACCCAGGTTCCTTTTTCCGCTCCCACGCGCTGAGACCGCCCGCCATGCGCCGAGTACTCGCCGCCTCGTTTGTGCTGCTGATCGGTTACGGCGCGTGGTCACACTGGGACCATCGCGCCGTCGCCGCTGGGCCGGGCGTGCTGGCGCCGCAGGCGCCGCAGCAGGTGGATATCCGCGACGGTGCTCGCCTGCAGCAAGACGGCGTCACGCTGGTCACGCGCGCCCGCTTCAGCCTCACCGCGCGTGTGCTTTCGCGCGCGGATTACACCTGGGGCGAGGACGCCAAGCTGGTCCCGCTGGACCTTGCGCTCGGCTGGGGCCGCATGTCCGACAGTGCGGTGCTGGCGCAGATCGACATCACCCAATCCGGCCGGTTCTATCGCTGGCACGTCAAGGACTTCCCTATCCCGCGCCGCGAAATCGAGACCTCCAGCGCCAACATGCACATGATTCCTGCCGACGCCAACGTGCGCCGCGAGCTCGAACGCGTGCGCCGCGGCGAGGTCGTGCACATCCAGGGCTTCTTGGTTGACGCCCGTCGCGCCGACGGCTGGTACTGGAACACCTCCTTGACCCGCGACGACACCGGCGCCGGCGCCTGCGAACTCATCTACGTGGAAAGCCTCGGCCGCCCGGCACCCTGAGCGTAGGGCGAACGCCGCTTGGACTTCAGCCCGTCAGCCAGCGCCAGAAGCCGGCGGGCAGTGCCCGCCCTACGTTCTGTCCGCTCTGCGTAAAGGGCGGCTGATCGCGTACTCAGCCGGGCGCAGGCACTGGATCATCCGGCAGTTCGTCAATGGCCACGCGCGCCTCGCTCAACTGCGCCTCGACTTCGCGCACAATGACGCTGGCTTGCGGCAGGCTAGATTCGGGCACCATCACCGCGATGTAGTCCATGGCCGGCAACTGGCCCACGGCACCGGTCAGGTACTCGCCGGAGATGAATGCCGGGATCTCGGCGTGCTCCAGCGCATCCTTCACCAGATGGGCATCGAACAGGTTGTCCGCGCGATAAATGATGTGCATGAAGACCAAGCTAACCCGCCCGCGGCACCGCGGCAAGCCTTTGGCTGCAGGCACTGCGTGCAGCCGCGGGCCGTGCCGGCGACCAGCTAAACTGCGTACTTCGCCACGCCACGAGTTGCCCCGATGTCGATTGAAGATCCCGCCGCCGTTTCCGCCACGTCCACGGCCAGCGCGCAACAGGATTTCATCCGGCAAATCGTGCGCGACGACCTGGCTTCGGGCAAGCACACCGCCATCCACACGCGCTTCCCGCCCGAGCCCAACGGCTACCTGCACATCGGCCACGCCAAGGCGATCTGCCTGAGCTTCGGCATCGCCGCGCAGTTCGACGGCTGGTGCAACCTGCGCCTGGACGACACCAACCCGGGCAAGGAAGACCCCGAGTTCGTCCAGGGCATCAAGGACGACGTGCGCTGGCTCGGCTTCGAGTGGCACGAGTTGCGCCACGCCTCAGATTACTTCGAGGTGTTCTACCGCGCCGCGTGCAAATTGATCGAGGACGGCGTGGCCTACGTCGACGATCTGGACGCCGAACAGATGCGTGAGTACCGCGGCACGCTGACCGCGCCAGGCCGCAACTCACCGTTTCGCGAACGCGGCGTGGCCGAGAATCTCGACCTGTTCGCGCGCATGCGCGCCGGCGAGTTCGCCGACGGCAGCAAGACGCTGCGCGCGAAGATCGACATGGCCGCTGGCAACATCAACATGCGCGATCCAGCCATCTACCGCATCCGCAAGATCGCCCACCAGAACACCGGCGACGCCTGGCCGATCTACCCGATGTACGACTACGCGCATTGCCTGTCCGACGCGCTCGAAGGCATCACCCATTCGCTGTGCACATTGGAGTTCGAGGATCACCGTGCGCTCTACGACTGGTTCGTCGACAAGGTGGATCTGCCCAACCACCCGCACCTGTGGCAGCCGCTGCTTGACACCGGCTTGCCGACACAGCCGGCCAAACCGCGGCAGATCGAGTTCTCGCGCCTGAATCTGAGCTACTGCATCACCAGCAAGCGCAAGCTCGCGCAGCTGGTCAACGAGCACTTCGTGGACGGCTGGGACGACCCGCGCATGAACACCTTGCGTGGCCTGCGCCGGCGCGGCTTCACCCCTGCCGGGCTGCGTTTGCTGATCGACCGCGTGGGCGTGAGCAAGCAGAACAGCGTGATCGACTACGCAGTGCTTGAAGGCTGCATCCGCGAGGATCTGGACGTCACCGCGGCGCGGCGCATGGCCGTGCTCGATCCGTTGAAACTGGTGCTGACCAATGTGCCGCAGGGGCATGAGGAAACACTGACGTTTCCCAACCATCCCAAGGACGAGAACTTCGGCACGCGTCAGGTACCGTTCTCGCGCGAACTGTGGATCGAGCGCGACGACTTCGCCGAAGTGCCGCCCAAGGGTTTCCATCGGCTGAAGCCGGACGGCGAAGTGCGCCTGCGCGGCGTCGGCATCGTGCAGTGCACCGGCGTGGTCAAGGACGCCGCCGGCAACGTCAGCGAAGTGCACTGCACGCTTGATCCGGACACGCGCCACGGCTTGCCCGGCGCCGACCGCAAGGTCAAAGGCACCATCCACTGGGTCAGCGCGCGGCATGCCGTTGGCACCGAAGTGCGCCTGTATGACCGCCTGTTCAACGCCGCGGCCCCGGACAGCCAGGAGGATGCCAAATCCTGGCTGGATCACATCAACCCGGACGCCAAACGCGTGGTACAGGCGTGGCTGGAGCCGGCCGCGGCGCGAGTGGAACCGGAACAGCGCTTCCAGTTCGAGCGGCTGGGCTATTTCGTTGCCGACCGCGTCGACCATCGCATCGACGCGCCGGTGTTCAACCGCACCGTGACCTTGCGCGACATCTGGGCCCGGCAGGCGGGACGCTGACATGCTGCCACTGCAAGTGCACCTGACATTGCCGCCGTGGCTTGCTGACGTGGCGGACGTCAACCGTCGCTACACCACGGACGAAGAGCGCGTGGCACTGGCCATCGGGCTTTCACGACGCAACGTGGAGGAAGCCAGCGGCGGCCCGTTTGGCGCGGCGGTGTTCAACCTGCACAGCGGCCGGCTGGTCGCCGCCGCCGTCAACCGCGTGGTGCCGCAGGCGTGTTCGGTGGCGCACGCGGAGATGCTCGCAATCATGATCGCGCAGCAGCGCCTGGGTCGCTTCCGTTTGAACACCGACGGCGGACGCTATGCGCTGGCCACCAGTGCACAACCGTGCTGCCAGTGCTACGGCGCCATCGTCTGGGCCGGCATCGACGAGTTGCTGATTGGCGCACGCTCGGCGGACGTGGAGGAACTGACCGAATTCGATGAAGGCCCGCTGCCCGAAAACTGGGCCGGCGAACTGACCGCCCGCGGCATCGCTGTGCGCGGCGACATCCTGCGCGAGGAGGCGCGGCAGATATTGCAGCGCTACGGCGCCAGCGGCCCGGCATATTGATCAAGCCGCCACCCATCCGCTGGAAAGCCCACCTGCGTGCGGCCTTGCCGTTGCTGATGCTGGTGCTGGTCGGCGTGGCGCTGTTTGCATCCGGCGCGTTGGACTGGCTGACGCCGGCGCAGTTGCTCGCGCACCAGGCCCACTGGCACGCGCAGATCGCCGCCCACCCGTTGGCCAGCCGCGCGGCGTACATCGCCCTGCTCACGCTGACGATGTCCACCGGCATCCCCGGCACGCTGGTGGTGATACTGGCCGGTGGCTTTGCGTTTGGCGTGGTCGACGGCACATTGTGTTCGTCGGTCGGGCTGACACTGGGCTCGCTCATCCTGTATACGGCCAGCCGCCACGCGTTTGGCAGCGGCACGCGGCAACCACCAGCGGTCGTCGCGCGCCTGCGCGCCGGCTACCAGCGGCACCCGGTCAGCTACACCATGTTCCTGCGCTTTGTGCCGGTGGTGCCGTTCGGCGCGATGACGGTGGCACTGGCCTGGTTGCGCTGCCCGCTGCCGCTGTTCCTGGGCGCCACGTGGTTGGGCGGCACCACGTCCCTGGTGTTCGAAACCTCCATCGGCGCGGGCTTGGGCGACGTGCTCAGCCACAGTCGCACCGTGGGGCCGGCGCTGTTCATGCACCGCGAAGTGTTGTTGCCGATGGGCGCGCTGGCGCTGCTGGCACTGATCCCATTGGCGGTCGGCCACTTCACGCGCCACCGCCGCGCCGCGCTGGGTCCACCGGCGCACGCAGCGGCGACGGACGAAACCCCGCACCGGGACACGCTGACGCTGGCAAAAAAAGAGGCGCCGCGGCGCCCGTAGTGGTGGGTCGTCCGGGATTCGAACCCGGGACCAATAGATTAAAAGTCTACTGCTCTACCAACTGAGCTAACGACCCGGCGCGCGCAATGCAAGCGGACAATTTTACGGGCTGCCCGCAATCGGCACAAGCCGAATGGGTCAACGGTAGCGCGTGGGATCGGCCAGGCCGGCTTCGGCAAAACCCTGCGCGCGCAGCAGGCAGGCGTCGCAGTGACCGCACGCCCGACCTTGATCGTCGGCGCGGTAGCAACTGACCGTGGCGGCAAAGTCGACACCCAGGCGCGTGCCCTCGCGCGCGATGTCGGCTTTGCTCATGTGCATCAGCGGCGCGTGGATGCGAATGTGCGCGCCCTCCACCCCGGCCTTGGTGGCAAGGTTCGCCAGCGCCTCGAAGGCCGCGACAAACGCCGGCCGACAATCGGGGTAGCCCGAATAATCCACGGCGTTGACGCCGCACCAGATGTCCGCGCTGCCAAGCACTTCGGCCCAGCCCAGGGCGATGGACAACATGATGGTGTTGCGCGCCGGCACGTAGGTGACCGGGATGGCGTTGTCACCGTGGCTGGCGGCCGCGTCCAGCGGTACGTCGATGTCGGCGGTCAACGCCGAGCCGCCGATACTGCGCAAGTCAACGCTGACGATCTTGTGCCCGGCCGTGCCGAGCATGCCCGCCACGCGCGCGGCGGCCTGCAGTTCCGAATCATGGCGTTGCCCATAGGCCACACTCAGGGCATGCACGACATAGCCTTGCTCACGGGCCAGGGCCACGGTGACCGCCGAGTCCATGCCGCCAGACACCAGCACCACAGCCCTGCGCGGATTGCCTTCAGTCATCGCTCATTTCCCCCTTGCGTCGTTCCACAGCAATTTGTGCAACTGCAACTGGAAGCGCACCGGCAGGCGGTCGGCGAGTATCCACTCGGCCAGTTCACGCGGCGCCAACTTGCCCTGCACGGGTGAAAACAGCACCGGGCAGCGGCGCTCCAGAGCATGCTCGACCAGCACCGCGCACGCCCATTCGTAATCGGCGCGATCAGCCAGCACGATCTTGACCTGATCGCGCGGCGTCAGGTGTGCAAGGTTAGACCACAGGTTGCGCTTGCATTCGCCTGAGCCGGGCGCCTTCAGATCCATCACCTTGCGCACGCGCGGATCGACCGCCGATACATCCAGCGCACCGGAGGTTTCCAGCGAGACTTCGTAACCGACGTCGCACAACGCGCGCAACAGGATCAGGCAACGTTTCTGCGCCAGCGGCTCGCCGCCGGTGACGCAAACGTGGCGTGCTCCATGCGTGGCCACTTCGGCGACGATGTCGCCGATGTCGTGCCACCCGCCACCGTGGAAGGCATATTCGGTATCGCACCACACGCAGCGCAAAGGACAACCGGTGAGCCGCACGAATACCGTGCGCCAGCCGGCAGCATCGGCCTCGCCTTGCAGGGAGTGGAAAATCTCGCTGATGCGCAAGCGCGCGGTGGCGTCTGAAGCCTCCGGCGTCGCTCTCGCGGGCGCGTCAGTCCTCATGTGCGCAGCCGAAACACGAGGGGTGTGCATCTTCGCCGGTCGCCGCCTGGTACGCGGGGCGGCCGTTGCCCCGGACGCACAGCGCCGGTACCCGCGGGCACGCGCGCAAACGCACACAAGCACACACCACCGACCTCAATTGCGGGCGGGCGACAAGCGCTGCAGGCGCTCCTGCGCCAGACTCGCGGCCTTGGAGCCCGGATACTTGCTGACCACCGACGCCAGCGTGGCGCGGGCCTTGGCATCCTGCTTCATCTCAAGCTGGCTGTAGCCGACCTTGAGCAGCGCATCGGGCGCTTTTTCGCTGGTCGGAAACTGGCTCAGCAGATGCTGGAACGACTCCAGCGCAACCGGATAATTGGTGGTGGCGTAATACGACTCGCCCAGCCAATACCAGGCGTTTGGCGCCAACGCGTGATCAGGATACTGCTGCACGAACGCGCGGAACTCGCGCGAGGCCTTGACGTAGTCGCCGCCGCGAATGGACTTGAAGGCGACGTCGTACGCCGCTTGCGCGGCGGATGCATCCGCCGCCGGTGCGCCCGGCGCCGTGCCCGCAGTCGGGCCTGCCGCGGCGGCTGGCGCGACATTCGCCGCCGCCGCCGTGGTCGGCGTGCCGGCCGCGCCCTGTCCACCGCCCTCGATGCGCCCCAGGCGCGAGTCGATGTCGATGTACTGGGCCTTGTTCTTGTCGTCGAGCTCCTGCAAGTGATGCTGCAGCTCCTCGATCTGACCTTGCAGTTGCTGCACTTGTGCCTGCAGCTGCTGCATCTGGTTGACCATGCCTACGCCGCTCTGGTCCTTGTTTTGCGTCTGCTGCTCCAGCCGCGCCACGCGGTCTGCCAGGCTCAGGCGCGAGTCCTGTGCAAACGCGGGCAGCACAAACAGCATGGCGGACGCGATTGCGCCCGCCATGCCGATCCTGGCCGTGAAACGTTTAGCCAGTGTCATCATTTCTTACTGCGCCGTGTAGACGATCTCGGCACGACGATTCTTGCTCCAGCAATCCTCGTTGTGCTCACGGCAAACCGGCTTTTCCTTGCCGTAGCTGATCACTTCAAGCTGGCTGGCCGAACCGCCGGCTGCCTGCAGCGCGCTGGACACGGCATTGCCGCGACGCTCGCCCAGGCCCAGGTTGTACTCACGCGTGCCGCGCTCGTCGGTGTTGCCTTCCAGGCGGATGTGCGAGGTCGGACGATCCTGCAGGTACTTGGCATGGCACGCCATGATCTGCTGGAACTCCGGCTTGATTTCGGTCTTGTCGAAATCAAAGTAGACCACGCGCTGGCGCAGGCAAGCGTCGGTGTCGAGGTCGGCGGGGGTGTACTTGCCACTGGTCTCGTTGGTCTGAGTCTGCGTGGTCTGTTCCGGGGCGGGTGCCACCGGTTTGACTTCCTGCTTCTTGGAGCAAGCGGCCGCGCCTACGCACATCAGGGCGACCAAAGCGACGCGAACGGTGTTATTCATGATGACGATCCTTACGAGTTGAGTTTCCGACAAACGGATGACGACTAAGGTAACGGGACAGCAACGCCGGTTATCCGGCTGTTATTTTGCCACTTGAAAGCCCGCCAGCGCAGCCATCGCACCAGCAGTCTGACGGGTGAAGGCGCTTTTCGAAGCGCCACCACCGAAAAAACCGAACGGCGCCAAGGCGCTTTTCGGGCCCTTTCCATGGGCAGCATGCCACCGCACTTGCGCACGGTGGCATGGAAATCATCGTTGCCGGTAAGGACCCCAGGACGGTTCGCGCACATCGCCATCGGATAACACCAGGCGCTGGCGAACCAGACCATCAGCCGACACGGCATACAGAACACCCCGCCGACCCTCAGTGGCGGCGTACAAAAGCATGCTGGCATTCGGAGCAAAACTCGGGGATTCGTCGATCGGACCCGGCGAGAGCGGACGCACTTGCCCACCAAGGCTGCGATCCATGACGACAATACGATACACGTTCCCGTTGCCCTGCACCATCGCCAGTTGCTTGCCGTCATAGCTCACCGCGGCATTGGCGTTGTTCTGGCCCTGGAAACTGATGCGCTGCGGCGTTCCGCCGGAAGCGGGCACCTGGTAAATCTGCGGCCGGCCGGAGCGGTCGGAGGTGAAGTAGATGCTCTGCCCGTCGGGCGCCCACACCGGCTCGGTGTCGATTGACAGATTGTTGGTCAGGCGCGTCTCCTGACGGCTGCCCAGGTCCAGCACGAACAACTCCAGGTTGCCGACGTAGGACAGCGCCACCGCCAGCTTGCTGCCGTCCGGCGACCACGCCGGAGCACCGTTGATGCCGCGCGCATGTGCCGAAACCAACTTGCGCGAGCCGGTGGTGATGTCCTGAACATAGATCGCCGAGTTGCCGCTCTCGAAGGAAACGTAGGCAATCTTCTTGCCGTCCGGCGACCATGATGGCGACAGCAGCGACTCCTTGGAGCGCGCCACCACCTGCGGGTTGTAGCCGTCGGAGTCGGCCACCAGCAACGAATAGGTGGTGTTGTTGCCCAGACCAACCGCGGTGATGTAAGCGATGCGGGTCCAGAACGCGCCACGCACACCGGTGATCTTCTCGTAGATCTGGTCGGCGATTTGGTGCGCGACACCGCGCAGGTCACCGGCCGGCGCGGTGAACGATTGCGCCAGCAGGCTTTGTGCCTTGTTGACATCCCACAGCTCGTACTCGACCCGCAGCATGCCGCCGCCGGCGTCACTGATGCGTCCGACGGTGATGTAATCCTGCTTGAGCAAACGCCAAGTGGGGAACTTGATGTCCGCGCCACGGGCGGGAAACTCGACGATGTCGCTCTTGGCCAACGAGCGGAACTTGCCCGAGCGGTTGAAATCGTTGCGGATCACATCGGCCACGTCGGTTGCCAGTGGCGCGCCACCGGCCTGGGCGAAAGGCACAACGACGATGGGCGTGGCGGTTTTCAGTCCGCCGACAATGTCGACATTGAGCGATTGCGCCAGCACCGGGCCAGCCAGCAATGCGGCAACGGCAAACAGCAGGTAATTGATACTTGAACGGAATATGCGCATGGGCGGGATTATTGCGGCCTGAATGTGAAAGTTAAGGTGCGCGAGAACACGCTCTCAAAGCCCTTGTATGGCAGTGGCTGGGCGCGCAACACGGCATTTTCGATGGAACGCCGGCCTGCTTCGTCGTACGGGCAACTCGGGTCGGCCTTGGCGCTCATGACGTCGCCGCCGGGCAATTGCACGATATTTACCTTGCACGGAACGTTGGGCATGTTATCCGGACGCAGCCAGTTCGGCGTGACCGCATTCTGAATGGCCGCCAGATACTGATCGCGCAAACTGGTATTTTCGCTGTTGTTGCCAGTCTGCCGTTGTGCCGCCGCGGGCAGGTCCGGCGCGCCATTGTCCTGCGCGTTCTTGAGATCCTCCATCTGCTGCTTGGCCTGTTTGGCCTTGTTGTCCAGGTGCTTGGTCTGCTGCGAGGCGGCGTCCATCTTGGCGAACAGCTCGTCGAGCTGCTTCTGCTTTTGCTCTTTTTGCTTGGCCGCCTTGGCGTCCAGTTCGGCCTGGCGCTGGCGCTGCTTTTCCTCCTGCACCTGCTTGGCGTCCTCGGCCTTTTGCGCCGCGTCTTCAACGACCTTTTCCTGGTCCTTGACGTCAGGGTGCTCCGGCGGCGGCGGCAGGGTCTTGACCTGCGGCGCCTCTTCCTGCGGCTTTGGCGGCGGGGTGGCAGGTGGTGGCGGCGTGGTATTGGGCACCGGTTTGGCCTTGACCGGCTTGGGTGGCGGGCTGCCGGTGGGGCCGATCAGCGTGGCCTCGATGATCTGCCCCTGCAACTGCAACGGCTTGCTGCAGGCAATGGGGTTCCACGCCACCGGCAGGCCCAGTGCGTCAAAGAATTCCTCGAAGCGCGAGCACGGCAGGATCGCCAGGAACAGGAAGCCGACGATGCCCAGATGCAGTATCGCGGCCAGTACCACCGCCTTGGGTGTCGCCCTACTTTCGTCCATGGGACGCGCTCTTGCCCTGCTCCGGTTGCCCCATCAGACCGACCTTCGCCACGCCGGCCTGCTGCAGGTCGGCCAGCACCTTGAATACGCCGCCGTAGCTGCCGCGCTCGTCGCCACCGACCAGCACGCTGACTTCCGGGTTGGCACGCACGAACGCGCCGACCTTCAGCTTGAGTGCGTCGGTATCCAGCGACTCCTTCTGCGCACCGGGCAAGGTCAGGTACAACTGCCCGTCCTGCAGCACTGAAATGAGCACCGGATCTTTCTTCTGCTGCAGCGACTTTGCGTCGGCCTGCGGCAGTTGCACGTCCACGTTGGAGTTCATCATCGGCGTGGTGACCATGAAGATGATCAGCAGCACGAGCATCACGTCGATGTACGGCACGACGTTGATTTCGGATTTCAGCTGATAGCGCTTCTGGCGCTTCTGTTTGCGCATGACCGTGCCTCAGGCCACGTCGTCAGTCTGGATCTGCCGCTGCAGGACCGAGGAGAACTCCTCCTGGAACACGTCGTAGCGCGAGGCGATGCGTTCGACCTTGGTGGCGTAGCGGTTGTATGCCCACTGTGCGGGAATGGCCGCAAACAGGCCCATGGCGGTGGCGATCAACGCCTCGGAGATGTGTGGGGCGACCACGGCGATGGTGACGTCCTTCATCTCGCCCAGGCCCTGGAACGCGCCCATGATGCCCCACACCGTGCCGAACAGGCCAACATACGGGCTGATCGAGCCGACGTTGGCGAGAAACTCCAGATTGCGCTCCAGCAACCCGATTTCGCGCGTGCCGGCCACCTGCATGGCGCGCTCGGAACCTTCGATGACACTGCGCGTGTCGTGCGTCTTGCGCTGACGCTGGCGCGCAAATTCGCGAAAGCCGGACTCGAAGATGGTCTCGATGCCACCCTCACTGGCGCCGCGATTGCTGACTTCGCGGAACAGCTGCGCCAGATCGCCGCCGGACCAGAAACGCTCTTCGAAGCGCTCGGCGCTTTCCAGCGCGGCCTTGGTCTGCGTGTATTTGCGGATGATGATCACCCACGACAAAAACGAGAACACCAGCAGGATCAGCAGCACCAGTTGCACCGGTATGCTGGATTCGGAGATCAGGGTGAAGACGTTCAATCCACCGTTCATTGCTTGCAGTCACTCCGCCAGGGATTCGGGTTATCAGAACAATCGACGCCAGCCGCACTCGGCAGCCATGCCGCAGTCAGCGCGCAAACAGTGCCAGCAAATGGGGCGGTATCGGTGCCGGACGCAATTGCGTGATGTCCACACAGGCCACGCGCACATCGGCATGGATGAGGTGGGTTTGATCGGCACGGATCACCGTCTGGGTGAACAGGATACTGGCTGCGCGGCACTGCATCACGCGCAGCGACACCGACAGTTCATCATCCAGCAGGGCAGGACGCAGGAAATCGATGCGCATGTCACGCACCAGGAAGGCCAGGCCGTGGCTGCGCTTGAGTGCCATCTGGTCGACGCCGAGCGCACGCAGCCACTCGGTGCGCGCGCGCTCCAGGAAGCGCAGGTAGCTGGCGTGGTAGACGACGCCGCCGGCGTCGGTGTCCTCCCAATACACGCGCACCGGCCAGACGAAGTCTGCGCAGGCCGAGGGCTCATGCATCGGTCGACGCCTCGCCACCGGACTCGGTAAACAGGTCGGCGGCGAGGCTCTGCCGCGGCGGGGGCACCAGGCCCAGGTGCCGCCAGCCCTTGGCGCTGGCCATGCGCCCGCGCGCGGTGCGGATCAGGTAGCCCTGCTGGATCAGGTACGGCTCCACCACGTCCTCCAGCGTGCCACGGTCCTCGCTCAAGGCCGCGGCCAGCGATTCCACGCCCACCGGGCCGCCGTCGAAGTTCTCGATGATGATGCCCAGCAGACGCCGATCCAGTTCGTCGAAACCCTGCGGATCGATCTTCAGCATGTCCAGCGCGGCGCGGGCCACTTCGAGCGTGATCTCGCCGTCCGCACGCACCTCGGCGAAATCGCGTACCCGGCGCAACAGGCGGTTGGCAATGCGCGGCGTGCCGCGCGCACGGCGCGCGATCTCCTGCGCACCTTCCAGCGCGCAGGAGATGCCAAGGATGCGTGCCGCACGGCGCACGATCTGCGTGAGTTCCTCGGCGCTGTAGAACTCCAGCCGCTGCACGATGCCGAAGCGGTCGCGCAGCGGCGCGGTGAGCATGCCGGCGCGGGTGGTCGCGCCGATCAAAGTGAATGGCGGCAGGTCAAGCTTGATCGAGCGCGCGGCTGGGCCCTCGCCGATCATGATGTCTATCTGGAAGTCCTCCATCGCCGGATACAGCACCTCCTCGACCACTGGCGACAGGCGGTGGATTTCGTCGACGAACAGCACGTCGTTCGCCTCCAGGTTGGTCAGCAGCGCGGCCAGGTCGCCGGCGCGCTCCAGCACCGGGCCGGACGTCGAGCGCAGGTTGACACCCAACTCGTTGGCGATGACGTGCGACAGCGTGGTCTTGCCCAGCCCGGGTGGGCCGAAGATCAGTACATGATCCAGCGCGCCGCCGCGCTTGCGTGCCGCCTCGATGTAGATCGACAACTGCTCGCGCACCGCCTGCTGGCCGAGGTACTCGGCCAGGCGCTTGGGGCGGCTGGTGGCTTCCAGCGCCGCGTCGTCGAGCTGGGCGGCGGCGGTGACAATGCGGGGTTCAGTCATTTGCAGGCAGGGAATGGGGAATGGGGAATGGGGACTGGGAGGGGCAGTCCGCTCCGTCCCTCGTCCACGATACCGCAGCGGCGCGCTTTACCGATTTCCCTAGTCCCTATTCCCTATTCCCTGCAAATCAGATCTCCACCTGCGCCCCCAGCTCGATCAGCCGGTTGCCGGGAATCTGGAAGAACGCGGTGGCCGGCATCGCGTTGCGCGAGAGGAAGGCAAACAGCTTGTCCCGCCACAACGCCATTCCCGGACGACGGGTGTCGGCGACGATGTTCTCGCGCGACAGGAAGAAGGTGGTGTCCATCATGTCGAAGTTCAGGCCCTCGCGCGCGCACCATGCCAGCGCCAGCGGCACGTTGGGATCCTCGGCAAAGCCGAAACGCAACTCGAGACCGACGAAGTCGTGGTCCAGCGGCGTGATTTCCACGCGTTCGTCAGCGTCGGCGACCGGCGTTTCCAGCATGTCCACCGTCAGCAGCACGTTGCGCTCGTGCAGCACCTTGTTGTGCTTGAGGTTGTGCAGCAGCGCGTGCGGCACCGCGCTCTGGTTGGCGGTGAGGAACACCGCCGTGCCCGGCACGCGCAGCGGCGGGTGTTCAGCGATGTTCTCGATGAACGGCTGCAGGGCCAGGCCGGACTGCTTGATTTCGCGCACCACCAGCTCGCGTCCACGCCGCCAGGTGGTCATCACCGCGAAGATCACCCCGCCCAGCACCAGCGGGAACCAGCCACCGTGGGCGACCTTGAGCAGGTTGGCGCCGAAGAACGACAGGTCGATGATGAGAAACAGCACACCGACCACGATCACCGCCGGCAGGCTCCAGTTCCAGCGCTTGCGCGCCACCACCAACGCCAGCAGCGTGGTCATGGTCATGGTGCCAGTCACCGCGATGCCATAGGCGGCACCCAGGTTGTCCGAACTGCGGAAACCAAGCACGGCAAGGATCACCAGCACCATGAGCATGCGATTGACCCACGGCACGAAGATCTGCCCGGACATTTCGCGCGAGGTGTGCACCACGCGCATGCGCGGGGAATAGCCCAGCGACATTGCCTCGCGCGTCATCGAGAACGCGCCGGAAATGACCGCCTGCGAGGCGATCACCGCGGCCATGGTGGACAACGCGATCATCGGGTACAGCAGCGTGGGCGGCACCATCAGGTAGAACGGGCTGGCGATGGCCAGCGGATCATGCAGCAGCAGCGCGCCCTGGCCGAAATAGTTGAGCACCAGCGCCGGCAGCACGAATCCGAACCACGCCACGCGGATGGGCTTCTTGCCGAAGTGGCCCATGTCCGCATACAGCGCCTCCGCGCCGGTCAGCGCCAGCACCACGCCGCCGAGCGCAATGAACGAGGTGTCGCCGTGGCTGGCGAAGAAGCGCACCGCGTGCCACGGATTCATCGCATAGAGCACCTGCGGGTTGGCGATGATCTGGCGCAGACCAAGCACCGCCAGCACCAGGAACCACACCGTCATCACTGGCGCGAAGGCCTTGCCGACCTTGTGCGTGCCGTGGCGCTGCACCGAGAACATGCCCAGCAGGATCGCCAGCGCGATCCACACGATGTACTTCTCCAGCGCCGGCGCGGCCACCTGCAGGCCTTCCACCGCACCCAGCACGGAGATGGCCGGGGTGATCACACCGTCGCCGTAGAACAGCGCCGCGCCGAAGATGCCGAACCCGGCCAGCACCCAGCGCGCCCGCGCGGATTTGCTCATCGAGCGCTGCGCCAGGGCCATCAGCGCCATGGTGCCGCCCTCGCCCTTGTTGTCCGCGCGCATCACGAAGGTCACATATTTCAGCGACACGACGATGATCAGCGACCAGAACACCAGCGACAGCACGCCCAGCACGGCCGCCGGCGTCGGCGTCATGCCATGCGTGCCCAGCGTCTCCTTCATCGTGTACAGCGGGCTGGTGCCGATGTCGCCATACACCACACCGACCGCGCCCAGCGCCAGCGCGGTCAGGCGACGTTTGGTTTCCGGCTGCAGCTCGACGTGACTTTCCGGTGTGCTCACGTCACGCCCCGAGCGCCGCGCGCAACGCTTTGCGGATGATCATCTCGGCGCTGTCGCCATCGGTCGCCACCTTCTGCACTAGACGCGCAACCTCCGCCGGCTTGTAGCCGAGCTGGGCCAGCGCCACGGTCGCTTCGCCGGCAGCATCCAGCGGCGCGGCGACACCTGATCCGGCCACGCCGGGCACGGCCGACAAGCCATCGATGCGATCGCGCAGTTCCACCACGATGCGTTCGGCCGTCTTCTTGCCGATGCCCGGAATCTTGGTCAACGCGGCGACGTCGGCAGCTTGCACCAGTCGCGCGAAATGCTCGGTGGATACGCTGGAGAGCACCGCCAGTGCAATCCTGGCGCCGATGCCGCTGACCTTCTGCAAGCTGCGGAACAGTGCACGTTCGCTTTCGCGGGCAAAGCCGTACAGCGCAACGCTGTCTTCCTTGGCCGCGTAATGGGTGAGCACGATCACTTCGCTGCCCACCGCCGGCAGGTCGTAGATGGTGGACATGGGCGCCTCCAACTCGTAGCCGACGCCGCCGACCTCGATCAGCAGCCACGGTGGGCGTTTGGACAGCAACGTGCCACGCAACCGGCCGATCATTGGCGCAACTCCGTGGACGCGATCATCGGCGTCGGCGCCATGCCGTGCGCGGAATGCCCACCCGCGCCAGGCTGGCGCGGGTGTGGGCGTGGGTGATGGCAATGGCCAGCGCGTCAGCGGCATCGGCCTGCAGCGGACCGCTCAGCCCCAGCAGCACGCCGACCATGTGCTGCACCTGCGTCTTGTCGCCGTGGCCACCACCGACCACCGCCTGCTTGACCTCGGTTGCCGCGTACTCGTGCACCTCCAGCCCCCTGCTGACCACCGCGCAGATTGCCGCGCCGCGCGCCTGCCCAAGCTTCAGCGCCGAATCCGGATTGCGCGCCATGAACACGCGCTCGATACCGCACTCCATCGGCGCGCGTTCGCCGATGATGGCGCACAACTCGTCAAAGATACGCTTCAGCCGCAACGGGAAGCTCGCCTCCCCGGCGACCGCCAGCGCGGTATGAAAAACGTGCGTGAGCCGGCCGGTGGCATCGACGTCGATGATGCCCACGCCGGTGCGCTGGCTGCCTGGGTCGATACCCAGGATGCGGATCGCCGCAGAGCGGGCAACCGGCAACGGCGAAACGACGTGTTCGTTCAGCGCAACGGTCATCGCCTGCTTTTCTCCGCCTGCACTGTCAGCCATCCGTGGGCAACACCGCGTTGTGGTAGATCTCGTGCACGTCGTCCAGTTGTTCCAGCGCGTCGATCAGGTCCAGCAGGCTTTCCTCCGAGTCGGCGGGGATGGCCACGCGGTTGGCCGGACGCATGACCACGTCGGCACGCACCGGCTCCAGGCCTGCCGCACGCACGGCCGCTTCCACTTCCGCCAGTGCATCGGCCGCGCACAGCACACAGCTTTCCTGCACGTCGTTGACCACGTCGTCGGCACCGGCCTCCAGCGCCACCTCGAGGATTTTCTCCTCTGCCGCGCCGTCACCGCCGGTGGCCAGCACGATTTCGCCGCAGCGATGAAACTGGAACGCCACCGAACCGGTGGTGCCCAGATTGCCGCCGTGGCGGGTCAGCGCGTGGCGCACGTCGGCAACCGTGCGCAGCGGGTTGTCGCTGACGCAGTCGATGATCAACGCGATACCGGCCGGGCCATAGCCTTCGTAGCGCAACTCCTGCATGTCCGCGCCGCCATCGGCGCCGGAGCCACGCTTGACCGCGCGGTCGATCGTCTCGCGCGTCATGTTGGCGGCCAGCGCCTTGTCGATCGCCGCGCGCAGGCGCGGATTGCCGCCTGCATCGGCCACGCCCGAACGGGTGGCGACGGTGATTTCGCGGATGAGCTTGGTGAACACCTTGGCGCGCTTGGCGTCCTCGGCGTTCTTGCGTCCCTCGACGGTAGGGCCTCTACCCATGACAGTGCCTGCGCTTCGAAGCAAATGGACAAGCGGCTAATTTTACCTGATTTGCCCGCCACGCCGACGGCAGAGCCGCTACCCGCGCCGCGCACCTCATGCGCACGGGAATCGGCCGACATCGAGGAAACAACGTACGCGCTCGGCAACTTCGGCGGAAAACAGCAGGCCCATGTGATTGGACTCGACCACGCAATGATCGGCCAAGCCCGGCAACCGGGTCTCTGCCACCGCCACCGTGCCATCGTGCTCGCCCTGCAGGTGCCCGAACATTGCTCCCAGACCCAGCGGCAGACGGCCGGCGATCATTCCCACCTCGCGGCAGCCGTCCCAGCGCTCGA
>JBDTIE010000080.1:0-8375 GCA_039936515.1 Rhodanobacter sp.
CGGCCAGCGTCGGCAATGTGGGCGTGGGCTTTGACCTGCTTGGCCACAGCGTGTTCGGCGCCGGTGATCGAGCGCAGGTTCGGCTGATCGACGAGCCGGTGGTGCGCATCGCCGCCATCCGTGGCTGCGTCACCGACCTGCCCATGCAGGCCGAACGCAACACCGCCGGCCAGGCTCTGCTGTCGATGCGTGCGGCGTTGGGTTTGGACCACGGCTTCGAGCTGGTGCTGGACAAGGGCATTGCGCTGGGTTCGGGCATGGGCGGTTCGGCGGCATCGTGCGTGGCGGCGCTGGTGGCGGCCAATGCGTTGCTGCGCCCGCCGCTGCCGGCGCAGGCGCTGTATCCGTTTGCGCTGGACGGCGAGGTGGTGGCCAGCGGCAGCCGGCATGGCGACAACCTGGGCTCGATGCTGTTGGGCGGCCTGGTGCTGGCCACGCCCACGCGATTGCTGCGCATCGACGTTCCCGCGGCGTGGCATTGCGCGCTGGTGCACCCGCACGTGGTGCTGGAAACGCGTGCGTCGCGCGCGGCGTTGGCGGGCAACTACGCGCTGGGTGATTTTGTTGCGCAGAGCAGCAACCTGGCACTGGTGCTTGCCGGCTGTTGGCGCGGTGACGCGGCGCTGGTGCGCGAGGGTTTGCGCGACGTGCTGGTCGAGCCGCGCCGCGCATCGCTGATCCCCAACTTTGCGCGGGTAAAGCAGGCGGCGCTGGACCATCACGCGCTGGGCGCGAGCATTTCCGGTGCCGGGCCGAGCGTGTTTGGCTGGTACGACCAGCGCGCCGACGCGCTGGCAGCCAGCGTTGCCATGCAGGCGGCGTTTGCCGAAGTTGGCCTGGCCAGCGACGCGCGCGTGTCGCCCATCAATGGACCGGCGGCGACGTTGATCACGTCACTCGAGGCCGACGCATGCACGCGTCCGTAGGACGGCCACTACCCGCCGACCCCGCGCACGCTCCCGTAGGGCGGGCACTCCCCGCCGCTCTTGCACGCAAACACCAGAAGCCGGCGGGCAGTGTCCGCCCTACGCAGGCGCTCGGCGCATGAGCGCGCCGATCCGCTACCACAGCACCCGCAATGCCGCGCCCGCAGTGACGATCAGCCAGGCCATCGCCGCCGGACTGGCAGCGGATGGCGGCTTGTATGTGCCGCAGAGGTTGCCGTCGCTCCACCCTGCGGCGTTCGATCCGCGCGGCTCACTGGCAGACACCACCGCCACGCTGCTGGCGCCTTTTTTCGCCGGCGATGCGCTGGCCGCCGAACTGCCGGCGATTTGCGCGGAGGCGTTTGCGTTCGACGCGCCGATGCGCGCGCTGCCGGCGCATCCGCAAACGTGGCTGCTGGAACTTTTCCACGGACCGACCTCGGCGTTCAAGGATTTCGGCGCACGCTTTCTGGCCGCCTGCCTGCGCCGCCTGCCGCGCGGCGATGCGCGTGCGCCGACGGTGCTGGTGGCAACTTCCGGCGACACCGGCGCGGCCGTGGCCGCGGCGTTCCATGGCCAGCCGGGCACGCGCGTGGTGATCTTGTATCCGGACGGCCGGGTCTCGCCGCGCCAGGCGCAGCAACTGGGCTGCTTCGGCGGCAACGTCAGCGCGTTGCGCGTGGCCGGGCGTTTCGATGACTGCCAGCGCATGGTGAAGGCGGCGCTGACCGACGCGTCGTTGCAATCACGGCTGCCGCTGACGTCGGCCAACAGCATCAGTCTGGGCCGCCTGCTGCCGCAGATGGGCTACTACGCGCACGCCGCGCTGGCGCACTGGCGCGCGCACGGCACGCCGCTCAACTTCATCGTGCCCACCGGCAACCTGGGCAATGCGCTGGCTGCGGTGTGGGTCCGCGCCATGGGCTTGCCGGTGGGCGCGATCGAGCTGGCGTGCAATGCCAACGCCACGTTGCCGGAGTTTTTTGTCGGGGGTGATTACCGGCCGCGTGTGGCAGTCGCCACGCT
Organism: Rhodanobacter sp.; assembly: GCA_039936515.1. GTDB lineage: Bacteria > Pseudomonadota > Gammaproteobacteria > Xanthomonadales > Rhodanobacteraceae > Rhodanobacter. The sequence goes on from JBDTIE010000080.1 coordinate 1,953, forward strand.
GGCCAACGCCATGGACGTCGGCGCGCCGAGCAATTTCGAACGTTTGCGCTGGACGTTCACCAACGACGCGCAAATGCGCGCCGCGCTGCACGCCAGCAGCGTGGATGACGCGGCAATCAGTGACACGGTGGCGACCCACGCCCATGCGCATGGCGAAGTGCTGTGTCCGCATACCGCCACGGCCATGCATCTGCTGGACCTGCGCCGGGCCGCGGGCGACGCTGCCGCGTGGGTGGTGGTCGCCACGGCGCACCCGGCCAAATTCGCCGACAGCATCGAACCGTTGGTGGGCCACCCCGTGCCAATGCCGCCCGCACTTGCCGCGCTGCTCGCGCGGCCGGCACACGCCGAACCACTGGTCGCGACTGACGCCGCTTTGCGCGACTGGCTGCTGCGCCCGGTTTGAGCCTGGGGTTGCGCCGGGTGGCTCAGAACAGGTCGATGCTGCCGGCAGTCGCGGTGTCGACCAGCAAGCCTTGCGCTGCGAGCGCCTCGTACCCGTGCACGCAATTGCGGCCATGTTCCTTGGCGTAGTACAGCGCCTTGTCGGCACGCCCCAGGACCGTGGCTGGATAGTCGCCCACGCCCATCCGCGCATAGCCGATGCTGACCGTGACGTGCTCCACTTGCGGAAACAGATGTGCAGCCACGCGCTGGCGGAATCGCTCCACCACGCTGCGCGCGACGGTTTCGTCCTGCGCGGCCAGCATCACCACGAATTCCTCGCCGCCGAAGCGGAACAACACATCGCCGTGGCGGAAGCACTCGCGCATCTGCTGGGCAAGCAGCAGGATTACCTCGTCGCCATACAAATGCCCGTAGGTGTCGTTGACACGCTTGAAGTGGTCGATGTCCATGATCGCCAGCCAGACCTCCCGCGCAGCAGCGCCGTGGCGCCGCTCCACCTTCGGCCGCGGCACAAGGTCGTCGTCGTCATCGTCCTCGTGCGGCTCGAGGTGTTGCAGGACCTGCAGATGGCGCTCGAACGTGCGGCGGTTGTACAGGCCGGTAAGCTTGTCGTGCTCGCTCTCGTGCAGCAGTGCCGTGTAGTTGGCATAAATCCGGGCAAAGCCCTCGACCAGGGGACGCATGGCGGCAACGGGCATCATGCTGTCCACCTGCAATGCGCCCAGTGCACAGCCATCGCGCAGCATCGGCACCATCAGCCGGTGACTGCCGTCGGCACGCACTTCAGCGCGTACCTGTGGGCGGTCGATGCACGATTGCAGCAGGCGCTGCGTGGTGCCATCAGCTTCCACGCCCCTGGCCGTGACGCGATAGCGGCCGCGCGTGTCCAAAGTGCAACGCACGCTGTTGACCAATTCCGAGCTGCCTTCAGGCAGGCGTTTGCCCAGGACCACGCTGCGCGCGGCGGTGAGCTCGGCCAGGGACAACACCAGGCTGTGGTCCAGCGCATCGACATCGCGATGATGGGTGAAGGCGGCGACCGAATCGATCAGCCGCGTGTGTGCCAGTGCCGATTGCCTGTGCCCGGCCAATGCCACGCGTTCGTGCTCCGTCGCGCTGGCGACATCACCCGTTGGCAGATGATCAAGCATGTATGTCATCGACAAGCACCCGAATGCAGCGCGAACGCGGCGGCAAGCTGCATACCTGCAATGCCACACCATGCGCCGCGATGGGCAGGCAGGCGCAGTCGATTCATCGGCAGCCATCGGCCAATCTTTAGCCGCGCGCACTGCCAACCAGCACGCCATTGAAGCAAGACACCCCGCGCTAGACTGACGCGCATGACCCCGCAACCGCGCAAACGCCAGTCGCGCAAGAACCTGCCGCCGACCCGGCCGCGCCCGGGTGCACCCAAGGTTCCCAAGCGTTCGATCGTCCAGCCTGCCGACAGCTCCACCCGCGCCACGCGGGTCTTGACTTGGCTGCTGCGGCCACTGCCTGCGCGAGCGCGCGAGAAGGCGCTGGACTACCTGGTGCTCACGCGCATGGATCGCCCGATCGGCGCCCTGCTGTTGCTGTGGCCGACGTGGTGGGCGCTATGGCTGGCCGCAGGCGACCTTCCGCCGTGGAAGCCGCTGCTGATCTTCACCGTCGGCGTGTTCTCCATGCGCGCGGCCGGTTGTGCCATCAACGATTACGCCGACCGCAAGCTGGATCCGCAGGTGCAGCGCACCGCCGGCCGGCCACTGGCCAGCGGCCGGGTGACACCGCGCGAAGCGCTGGCGGTGTGTGTGGTGCTGCTGGTTTTCTCCTTTGCGCTGGTGCTGTTCACCAACCGCCTGACCATCATGTTGTCCTTCGTCGGCGCGGGGCTGGCGGCGCTGTACCCCTTCAGCAAGCGCTACACCAACCTGCCGCAGGTGGTGCTCGGCGCGGCGTTTGGCTGGTCCATTCCGATGGCATTCGCCGCCGTGCTGGGCACCGTGCCGGCACTGGGCTGGCTGTTGTTCATCGGCAACATCCTGTGGTCGGTGGTGTATGACACCGAGTACGCCATGGTCGACCGCGACGAAGACCGCAAGGCCGGCGCCAAGTCCACCGCGTTGTTGTTCGGCGATGCCGACCGGCCGATCCTGGCGGTGCTGATGGGCACCTTTGTGCTGGCCATGGCCCTGATTGGCCAGCGTGCGGCGTTGGCTTGGCCGTACTGGCTGAGCCTGGCGGTGACCGCCGGATTGTTCGGCTACCAGCAATGGCTGATCCGCAAACGCGAACGCAACGCCTGCCTGGCCGCTTTCCGCCACAACAACTGGGTGGGACTGACGCTGTGGGTTGGCATCGCGGTGGCGCTGGCCGCGGCGTAGCCGTCCGGTGCAGGGCTGCTGGCGTCGCGTCCGTTATCTCTGGCTCCGGTCCGGCGCACGCGCCAACGCCCATACGTCCACGCGCTGTACACCGGCGCGCTTGAGCACGCGGGTGCATTCGGCCAGCGTGGCGCCGGTGGTCATCACGTCGTCAAGCACCACCACGTGCGCGGGCAAGGTCGCGCCGACAGCCACGGTGAAGGCACCGCGCACGTTGCGCCGGCGCGCGACCGCGTCCAACTCGGTCTGCGCGTGGGTCGAGCGCGTGCGCAACAGCAAGTCATGGCGCAACGCCAAGCCCAAGGCACGCGCCAGTGGCCTGGCCAGTTCCAGCGCCTGGTTGTAACCGCGCTCGCGCAGGCGCCGGCGGTGCAGAGGCACCGGCAGCAGCAACGCGGGCATGACCGGCGGGCTTTCGCGCTGCCAGTGCATCGCCAGCGCGCGCCCGGCGGCCAGGTCGCCGCCGAACTTGAAGCGCGCCTCCAGCCGATCCAGCGGCCAGCCGTAGCGGAACGGCGCCCACGCCGCGTCCCATGGTGGCGGGTGGCGCTGGCAGCGGCCGCACAGATTTGCAGTAAGCGCCAACGGCAGCGCACAACGTGCGCAACAGGCGCGGTTGCGTGGCAACTCGGCGGCACACGCCGCGCACAGGTCCGCGCCATCGGCGCCAGGCGCGCCACACAGCAGGCAACGCAACGGCAGCAGCCAGTCACGCAGCGCCTGCCACGGCTGAAAGCGGTTTGCCTGATCCATCTGCTCGCGTCCAATCCCTGGTGACCGGATGTTAGCGGCAATGCGCCGCAGGCATCACCGCCGGCGCGTGGCAGTCGTAAACTCGATGATCGGCGACGCATCGTGCCCACGCCTCGTCCCCCACTTCCGCAGATTTGCTGCAAGGAAACCCGCATGACCCATCCCGTCGGCGACAACACCGCCTCCTCGACCTGGCCGGCCGTTGCCGGCACCGCGTTGCGCGTCGCCTTTGGCGTGATCTGGGCGGTGAGCGCGGCACTGACGTGGACGACGGATTTCGCCAACCACTACGTCGGCTACCTGCACAATGCCGCCACCGGCCAGCCGGCGTGGGCGGCATGGTGGTTCCAGATGTGGATCGACCTGGTGACGCCGCACGTCGGCTTGTTCGTGTGGGGCACGCGTCTGGCCGAAACCGCGTTGGCGCTGGCGCTGTTGCTGGGCTTCGCGCGCAAGATCACGTACATCGTCGGCATCCTGTTCAGCCTGTTGATCTGGAGCACGGCCGAGGGCTTCAGCGGTCCGTATTCGGTGGGCGCCAACAACATCGGCGCGGCGATCAGCTACGTGCTGATCTTTGCCGCGCTGATCGTGATCAACCTGCGCGCCGGCCCCAGCCCTTACAGCCTCGACTACCTGATCGAACGCCGCTGGCCAGGCTGGCGGAAATTTTCCGAGTGGAACGCGGCGGTGCCGCTGGATCACGTCAGCCGCCTGTCCTGGCGCGTGCAGGGCCCGGCGCTGGCCGGCGTGCTGTTGCTGGTGGCGTTATTGCTGGCCGGCCTGCACAGCGCGCTGAACGTGAAGTCGGCCAGCCCCGACTCCGCCGCCGCCGCGGTGTCGCCGCTGGCGCTGGCCTCCAGCCAGCCCATCGCCAAGGCCCGTGACGCGCGATTGCCGCCACTGACCCCTGGCGATAGCGTGGACATCCACATCGAGGCCAGCGATGACACCGTGGAGATTGCCAGCGGCGTGCAATACCAGGCGTGGACCTTCGGCAAGACCGTGCCCGGACCGGTGATCCACGTGCGCCAGGGACAGACGGTGAACGTGGTGCTCACCAACCGCGGCACGATGCAGCACTCCATCGACTTCCACGCTGCGATCACCCCGCCCAGCCTGCATTACGCGGACATCATGCCGGGGGAGTCAATCAGCTTCTCGTTCGTGGCCAAGGTGCCGGGCGCGTTCCTTTACCACTGCGGAACGCCGCCGGTGCTGCTGCACATCGGCAACGGCATGTACGGGGCGATCATCGTCGACCCGGCCACGCCGCTGCCACCAGCAGCCGAGAGCTACGTGCTGGTGCAGGGCGAGTGGTACACGCAGCAGGTGGCCGGCACGCTGATGGCCGGCAACTACGAAAAGATGCAGGCGATGCGCCCGGATGAGGTGGTGTTCAATGGGGCGGCATTCCAGTACGCGGCCCACCCGCTCACGGCCAAGCCCGGCGACCTGGTGCGGCTGTATGTGGTCAATGCTGGCCCCAGCCTGTGGAGCGCGTTCCACGTGATCGGCGCGATCTTCGATCGGGTCTACCCCGGCGGCGATCCGGCGCAGGCGATTTCCGGGGTGTCCACCTACACCGTCGGGCCCGGCGAAGGCGCGGTGTTCGACCTGACGCTGGACGAGGCCGGCAAGTATCCGTTCGTTGATCACGCCATGGCGCACGCGGTACTGGGCGCGCAGGGCATTTTGCTGGTGTCCACGCAGGGCGAGGCGCTGGCGGAACCGCCGATCAGCAAGGCCCCGGTTGACGCCTCCGCCGCCGCAATAGCTCCCCCGGCGGCAGCGACTGGTCCTTACAAGTTCGACGCCGTACGCGCTGCCACGCTGTATGCCACCAGCTGCGCGGCCTGCCACCAGGCTACGGGCATGGGTCTGCCGGGTGCCTTCCCGCCACTGAAGGGCAACCCTGCCGTGCTCGATGCCGATCCCACAAAGCAGCTCAGCGTGATCCTGCACGGCCTGCATGGTTTGGCCATCGACGGCGTCAGCTATCCCAGCGCCATGCCACCGTTTGCCGACACCTTGAACGATGCCGATATCGCCGACATCGCCAACCACGAGCGCACCTCGTGGGGCAACCAGGCCAAAGCGGTGACCGCCGACCAGGTCAAGGCGGTACGCGCAGCCGGTAAATAAACCGGATCGCAGCGCGGGCGGTGCATGCACAGGGCATCGCCCGCCGGCAGCCAAACTGATGCGCTGGACTGCGCCCGCACGGCGTCGGCGCGTGCTGGCGTAGCGACCCGATCCCGGTCGCTTTCTATAATGTCCCGTTGACCGCCATCGATACGCGCATGCCCGACGTCCATATCAGTCCTTTCCGCCGCGCCGACCCGTTTGCCCGGCGTGTGCGGCGTTTCGCGTGACACTGCATATCGACAAGCTCGGCGGCGGCCCGCTGCCGATGGTGCTGCTGCACGGCTGGGCAATGCACGGCGGGGTCATGCAGCCGTTGGTCGATGCGCTGGAAGCGCAGTGCACGCTGTACGTGGTGGACCTGCCCGGGCACGGTCTGTCGCGCTCCAGCCCCGTGCCTCTGGAACCACATGCCTGCGCCGCGGCCATTGCCGCGCTGACGCCGCCGGCGATCTGGGTCGGCTGGTCGCTCGGCGGGCTGATCGCACTGACCGCTGCGCTTGACCTGCCGCATCGCGTGCGTGGCCTGGGCATGTTGTGCGCGACGCCGAAGTTCGTGCGCGACGCAAGCTGGCCGCATGGCAGTGACCCGGCGTTCGTGCAGCAACTGGCCGCCAGCCTGCAAACCGACTACCACACCACGCTGGAGCATTTCCTGGCACTGGAGGCGATGGGCAGTGCCGACCCGCGCGCGGAACTGCGGCAACTGCGCGCGCTGGTATTCTCGCGCGGCGAACCGGACGTGCGCGTG
>JBDTIE010000081.1:0-3172 GCA_039936515.1 Rhodanobacter sp.
TGTCTGGCGTGCATGTGCGAACGAACCGCGTCCTCGGTTTGATCGCCAGCCCGGACGGCGTATTGGCCGCAAGTGGACAGGAGTCCTTCCCGCGGCATTTTTATGCACCGGTTTATGCACCGAGCAAGGCGTTCGCCGTCATTTCTTGTGCCGTTTTGGCCGGACATACAGCACCAGGCTGTGCGCCTCGATCACGTAGCCGTGCTTGTCGGCAATCTCGTCCTGCAGGCGCTCAATCTCGTCGCTGACGAACTCGATGACCTTGCCGCTGTCCACATCGATCATGTGGTCGTGATGCTTGCCACGGTCCAGCTCGTAGACGGCCTGGCCGCCCTCGAAATTGTGCTTGACGATGATCCCGGCGGCCTCGAACTGCGTCAACACCCGGTACACCGTGGCCAACCCGATGTCTTCCTGATGGGCCAGCAGCTGCTTGTAGACATCCTCGGCGGTGACATGCTGCACGCCGGGCTGATCGAAGATCTGCAGGATGCGCATGCGCGGATGCGTCACCTTCAGACCGGCCCGCCGCAGCTCGTTGCTTTCCTGTTCCATGACCCACCACCAAGCGGCGTCGGCAAGACCGTAGTGTATCATCCGACACCTTCAACACCGCGGAAGCGACACGCATGCAAAAGCTGATCACGCTGCTGGTTTTCGCCGTGCTGGCGCTCAGCATCGGCGGCTGCCACATGGTCTACACACCCGATGTGCAACAGGGCAACCTGCTGGACAAGACCATGGTTGAGCAACTCAAGCCGGGCATGACCAAGCGCCAGATCCTGGTACTGATGGGCACCCCGTCGGTCAGCACGCCGTTTGACCACAATCGCTGGGATTACGTGTCCACCCAGTCACGCCGCGGCGGGCCGATCAAGGTGCGTACTTTCACCCTGACCTTCAACAACGATACGTTGGTGCGTACCGATGGCGACTTCTTCGCCCAGGACGCCGAAGAACTGGTCAAGGACAGCAAGAAGTACCACGCCACCTACCCGACCGACGGCGCCAGCGGCGACAAGAACGAAGGCCCGCAGACCAAGAAGGACGGTGGCCTGGGCGACGGCCCTCCCGGCAGCGACGGCAAGAACTGATTGCGCCGGCGCGCCGCTCAGGCACCGCGTGCGCGGCGGCGGCGCGCTTCCATCGGGTCCAGCTGCAGCGGCCGGTAGATTTCCACCCGGTCGCCATCTTGCAGGACGTGCTCAGCTTCCACCCTTTGCGCAAATACGCCCAGACGCTGCCGGTCGAATGCGCCATCGGGCAACAGCGCGAGCAATCCGGAAGCCTCCACGGCCTGCACGGCGGTACTGCCCGCCGGCAGTGTCAGCGTTCGCCGCAGCACCGCGACACCGGCGTACATCACCTCCACCACGATGCGCGGCTCAGGCATACACCCGCGCCGCCTCGCGGCAGAAGTCGTCGACCATGCGCGTGGCCAGTTTCTGGAAGCCCAGCTTCAGCGCGCTGCCACCGAACCCTGCATAGTCGAAATCCAGCGCAAAGGCGATCTTGCAACCGGAATCCCCCAGCGCGATGAAATCCCACACCCCGTCCAATGAACGCAACGGCCCTTCCACCAGCGACATGCGCAGCTGCCGCGGTGGATCCACCGTGTTGCGCGTGGTGAAACTGTGGCGCAGCCCCGCAAACTTCAGGTCCAGGCGCGCAATCACCGTGTCCGCGCCGCGCTCGAGCACTGCCGCTGCGGTACACCAGGCAAAACGCTTTGGGTATGCTGCAACGTCATTGACCAGGTCGAACATCTGCACTGGTGACCATGGCACCAGCGCGCTGCGGCGGATCTCGATCACGGCAACCCCATTCCATCACGCGATGTGGCCCCGCGCCTGGCACCACAGTGCCGCGGGTCCGGACGCTCGAGTTTAACGGACATGACCAAAGCCAAGAACAAAGACGCCAAGGCCGGCGGCACGATCGCGCTCAACAAGCGCGCACGTTTCGAATACGCCATTGACCAGCGCTTCGAGGCCGGCATCGCGCTGCAAGGCTGGGAACTGAAGGCGCTGCGTGCCGGACGTATCAACTTTGGCGACAGCTACGCGATCACCAAGAACGGCGAGGTGTTCCTCATCGGCGCGTCCATCCCACCGTTGATCAGCGCCTCCACCCACGTCGTCGCCGAGGACCGGCGCACGCGCAAATTGCTGTTGCACCGCAAGGAGATCGACCAGTTGCTTGGCGCAGTGGAGCGCAAGGGCTACACCTTGGTGCCCACGGCGATGTACTGGAAGGGGAACAAGGTGAAAGTGGAGATCGGCCTGGCCCGCGGCAAGCAGGAACACGACAAGCGCGACACCGAAAAGCAGCGTGACTGGCAGATCGAAAAGCAGCGCACCATGCGCTCGCACAACCGCAGCGCGTAACAAGAAAGCCCCTGGCAACCAGGGGCTTTGCATTGGGGTGGCGCCTATTGAACTGATCGCCGCAAGCCTTGGTGTGCGTTAACCCAAGGAACAAGAAATTCTTAACTGCCCCCAAACGTGCCCCAGACGTTACTCGTTGCCTGTCACTACTGATGACCATACCGGGTCAAACAACTCTCCCGGGTCAATGTCGGCGATCATCGTGCCAAGCTTGGCATCGGCCCGCGCAGCACCATCGAGCGCAAGCTCAGCGGCAGCATCCGCTTGGACCTACAGGAGAGTGATCGTCTGGCCCTTTTGAGCAGGATCATCACCAAGGCCGAGGCGGTATTCGGCAATGCAGAGAAGGCACGGCGCTGGATGGAACGGCCGTGGATTGTCGCCAATCGCGCAAATATTCAGTGCAGGAGGCAACGACTGCTACGGGTCGACAACAGCCATCTGTCGACCAACGTCGCTGACCGGCCACAACGCGACAGGCGCCACCTCCATCATGGCGCTCTAAAGCTGCCGCTCAACTAACTGCAACAGCGCGGCATCTGGTAGCCCGTCCTTGTGCGAGCGTGGGACTCCCCACGCGCCGGCCATTTCGCGGCGCCCCCTTGCTTCGAAAGGAGTGGCGGACACTGTCTGCCCTACCCCGTCCAGGTAGCAGCCGTGCCCGCCGCAGCAGGCAACGCCTCACCCGGCAGCGGCAAGCCGGCCTGCTTGCACAACGCGGCAAAGCGCGGGTCGTCCTGGTAGGCCAGTACCAACGGGTCGCTGAGCGGGCCGGAAGCCAGGAA
>JBDTIE010000082.1:0-8091 GCA_039936515.1 Rhodanobacter sp.
ATGAAACGGACATGATCACGCGCCATCATTCACAGTTGAACTCCATCTTGCCGGGATGCGCATGAACACAGCGTTGCGATGGTTGCTGCTGCTCACACTGGCGCTGGGCGCCGGTCTTGCGACAGCCGCGGCAGTGGTGCCACCCACGCCACTGCTGCTGGTATCCATCGACGCCTATCGCCCCGACTACCTGAACCGCGAATTGAGCCCCACGCTGGCCATGCTCGCGCGCGATGGCGTGCGCGCCACGTCGATGCAGCCGGCCTTCCCCACTTTGACCTTTCCCAACCACTACACCATCGTCACCGGGCGCATGCCCGATCACCACGGCATTGTTGCCAACACGATGCGTGATCCGCTGCTCGGCAGCTTTTCGTTACGCAACCGCCAAGCCACCGGCGACGGGCGTTGGTGGGCGCAAGCCACGCCGATCTGGGAAACCGCCGCCAGGCACGGGCTACGCACCGCGACCATGTTCTGGCCCGGGTCCGAGGCGGCAATCCACGGCATGCGACCAACCTTGTGGCGGCCATACGACGGCGAGGTCACATCCACGCAGCGTGTGGACCAGGTGTTGGCATGGCTCGACCTGCCGGTGGCGCAGCGTCCAGCATTTCTCACGTTGTATTTCGATGCCGTGGATCACGCCGGCCATGACTGGGGTCCGGATACGCCACAGGTCAACGCCGCCTTGCGCGAGACCGACGCCGCGCTGGCGCGGCTGGTTGCCGGATTGCGCCAACGCGGTGTGTTCGATCGCATCAACTTGATCGTCGTCTCCGATCACGGCATGGCCGCCGCGCCACTGCAGCAACGTATTCGCATCGACCGCCTGGTCGATCTGGATCGCGTGCAGACCGTAGGCCTGGGCGTGCTTGCCGGCTTCAATCCGCGCGACAGCAGCGCCAAGGCGCGGGCGCAGTTCGCGACGATTGCCCGCAAGCTGCAGCGGCCGCAGGCGCACATGCGCTGCTGGGACCGGCGCCGCGTGCCGGCGCGCTTTGCCTACGGTCGCAACCCGCGCGTGCCGCAATTGCTGTGCCTGGCCAATGTCGGCTGGCGCATCGCCGCCGGAGACACAACCAACACCGGCAAGCCGCCCAAACGCGGTGAACACGGTTACGACAACGCCGATCCACGCATGCAGGCCATATTCATCGCGCACGGGCCGGCGTTCCGCAACGGCGTGGTGGTGCCATCGTTTCCGAATGTGGACGTCTATCCGTTGATGACGCACCTGCTTGGCATTCCGGCGGCAGCCAACGACGGCGACTTTGAGGCTGTGCGAGGCATGCTCAGGGATCAACCACAGCCGTAGTGCCGGCACCGCCCACCGCTTTGGATGCGCTCCGACAATGGCGGCGGGCAGTGCCTGCCCTACGGCAGGGGCGGCTCAGTGCCCGGCGAGGCGGCGCCAGCCAGCGGCGGCAGGCGATGCAGGCGCCAGGCAATCAGCAGCGCGGCCAGCACCAGTGTGCCGACAAACAGTCCCACGCCAGTCCAGCCATGCGCGGCATAGAACAGCCCGCCGGCCCAACCGGCGACGCTGGAGCCGACGTAGTAGCTGCACAGATACATCGACGACGCCTGCGCCTTGGCCGATCCCGCGCGCCGCCCGACCCAGCTGCTGGTAATGGAGTGCGCGCCAAAAAAGCCGAAGGTGAGTGCGACGATGCCCAGCATCACCAGCGCCAGCGGGCGCACCAGCGTCAGCAGCACGCCGGCCAGCATCAGCGCGACGGCAATCCACAACACCCTGCGTCGCCCCAGCTTGCCGGCAAGGTGGCCCATCCATGGCGAGCTGAACGTGCCCACCAGGTAGATGCCGAAGATCATGCCCACCACCGCCTGGCTGAGGTTGTAAGGAGGCGCCAGCAGCCGGTAGCCCAGATAGTTGTAGACCGTGACAAACGCGCCCAGCAGCAGGCCGCCCTCGACAAACATCCACGGCAGGCCCGGGTCATGCAGTACGCCGGCAAAGCGTGCGCGCAGCGCGCGCAAGCGCAACGGTTGGCGCACGAAATGGCGTGACGGCGGCAGGCTACGGGCGAACACCACGCCCGCCGCCAAGGCAATCAGGCCCACCGCGGCCACGCCCACGCGCCAGCTGACAAAGTCGGTGAGCACGCCGGTGATCAGCCGCCCGCCCATGCCGCCCACCGCGCTGCCACTAATGTACAACCCCATGCCCAGGCCAATGGACTGGGCGTCCATTTCCTCGCTGAGGTACGTCATCGCCACCGCCGGCAAGCCGCTGAGCGTCAGCCCGAGCAAGGTGCGCAGCACCAGCAACACATGCCAGTTGGGCGCCAGCGCGGTCAGCAACACCAGCACCGCGGAGGCGACGATCGACACGGTCATCACGCTCTTGCGGCCGAAGCGATCGGACAAGGCGCCGGCAAACAACAAGGCAAACGCCAGCACTCCGGTGGTCAGCGACAAGGACAACGCACTGGTGGCCTCGTCCACGCCGTAGTCGTCGCTGAACTGCGGCATCAGCGGCTGCACGCAGTACAACACGCCAAAGGTGGCGAAGCCGGCGGCAAACAACGCCAGGTTGGTACGGCGAAACGCCGGCGTGCCGTGGTGGATGCATGCAGCCTCGGCCGCCGGCGCGTTCGCCACCGCGGGCATATCCAGATCCTGGCTCATCCTGTGTCTCGTACGGCTCCCCGGCGAAAGCCAAGGATAATCTGCCGCGAATGAACCTGCGGCCGCGCCGCCTCAGCCGGGCGCAGTCCGGGAAGCTGCGCGCTTCAGCGATAGCGCCAGCGGCCGGCGATCCACACATGGCGTGGAGCCCAGTAGCCCGGAACCCAAACCCTTGCCGGCGCGATGTAAACCGGCGCGATCACGCGCGCACGATAAGCCGGCCGCGGCGAAGCGACCACGCAACCGCCAAGTGCCAGGCTGCCGCCGAGCAACAGTGTCGCCGCAGCCATACCCGAGAAAATCGAACGCATGAGTCCACTCCTGCCGTTGGGTGCAGGAGACAGGAACGTTGCAGACGGGATGGCGCTGACCAGCCGGGTCACGGCAAGCCAGTCGACGTTCAGTCAAAGCCGACGCAGGACGGGCGCCGCGCGCCGCCTTCCCCGCACTACAGGCTGTCGTAGGGCGGCACTGCCCGCCGCGTGCACGAATCCCGGGCGCCTCTCACGCGTACGAAAGCCGACGCGCAGTGCCGCCCCACGGCGCGGCGGAAGGCAGTGGAAGCCTCAGTTCCAGCGTCCGTTGCGCCCGCCCAGGCTGAAGCGTCCAGCGCCAAGCAAGGCGATGGCCAGCGCCGCGGCCAGGTACATGCCTTGCAGTTCCAGTGCCCAGCCGCCACCGCCGCCCAGCGAAGCGATCTGCCCCAGGTGCACCAGGGAAATGGCGGCAAGCATGTTGACGGCCACCACCAGCGCGGCGATGCGGGTCCACAGGCCAAGCAGCAGCAGGATCGGAGCAACTACCTCGCCGACGTAAACTCCGTAGCTGACCCACGCCGGCAAGCCGGCAGCCAGCACCGCACCAAGCACCGGCCCGGTGCCGTGCAGCAACTTGTGCACACCGTGGAAGAGGATCAACGCGCCCAACGCGACGCGCAAAAGCAACTTGCCCAGATCAGCCGAATCTTGCATGGAATCACCTCGTTGTCAGCGGGAGTTGCTGCGTCCGTCAATCAGGCTCGGACCAATGCCAGTTGTGCCACCGCGTCACGATAGCGTGCGGCGATACGATCCTCGTCGCGGTGATGGAAATCGCGGACCATCCAACGCCCGCCCACCATCACGTCGCGCACCAGCGGAGTGTTGCCGGCAAAGATGAAACTGTCGAGCACTGCGCTGGCGTCGCGCGCAGCAAGCAGCGGCGAGGCATCATCCAGCACGATCAGGTCCGCGCGCGCGCCGGGGCGCAGTGCGCCGATGGGCAAGCCGCTGGCCTGCGCACCGCCACGCAGCGCGGCGCTCCACAAGGTCTGTCCCACGCTGTCGCCATGCGCTCGTGCGGCGATGTTGCGGTGATGGGTGTGCAGGCGCTGGCCGTATTCAAGCCAGCGCAATTCCTCTACCGGCGAAATGGAGATATGCGAATCCGAACCGATGCCGAGCGTGCCGCCAGCGTCCAGATAGGCCGCCAGCGGAAACAGACCATCGCCAAGATTGGCTTCGGTGGTCGGACACAGGCCGGCGACCGCGCCGCAGCGCGCCAGCGCGGCGGTCTCCGCGTCGGTCAGGTGCGTGGAGTGCACCAGGCACCAGTGCGCATCCACATCGGCGTGATCGAGCAGCCACTGCACCGGCCGCGCGCCGCGCAAGGCCTCGCAGTCCTGCACCTCGCCCAGTTGCTCGGCGATGTGGATGTGGATTGGGCAATCGCGCGCCAGGTCGCTTGCCAGTACCTCGCGCAGCGCGGCCTCGGGCACCGCGCGCAATGAGTGCAACGCGATGCCTACGCGCACGTCCGCGCTCTCATGCTGGCGCAGGGTCTGCACCAGTCGCAGGTAGCCATCCAGCGCATGGCCAAAGCGTCGCTGCCGCGGAGCCAGTGCACGGCCATCGAAACCGCCGGTCATGTACAGCACCGGCAGCAGTGTGAGTGCGATGCCGGCTTCAGCCGCCGCCTCGATCAACGCCAGCGACATCTCCTCGGTCGGTGCATACGGCGTGGCATCGGCCTGGTGGTGCAGGTAGTGAAACTCGCACACCTGGGTGTAGCCGGCCTTGAGCATCTCCACATACAGCTGCGCGGCGATGGCCTTCAGAGCCTGTGGACCAATCGACGCGGCGAAGCGGTACATGGTCTCGCGCCAGCTCCAGAAGCTGTCCTCGCCGGCCTGCGCGGCAGCTTGCGCGGTGATGCCGGGGGCGACGCCCTTGCGTTCGGCGAGCCCGGCCATCGCGCGCTGGAAGGCGTGTGAATGCAGGTTGGGCATGCCCGGCAACACCCATCTGCCCAGAGCCGAGCCCTGGCCCGCGGCAGCGGCCTGGATACATCCGTGTGCATCAACGCCAACGGCTGCATCTGCCTGCCAGCCATCGCCGCGCCATAGCTGGGCGGCGTGAAAGCTGCCCGTCGCTGCGTTGTCACCCATGCCCTGCTCCCATGCCGTCGACGCAGTGTAATGGCCGCGCCGCCTTCACTTGGGCGTGCGCTGCTGAAGGCATAATGGGCGGATGGTCAAGAAGCCGAACGAACGAACGCCCAAGCTGCTGCTGCGCCTGGCACGCGCCGATGATGTACCCGCACTGGCGACCCTTACCGGCCGCGTCTACGGCCTCGAATGGGGCCACTCGCCGGAGATGCTGCTTTCGCAGCAGACGCACTTCCCTGAAGGCCAGTTCGTCGTCGAATATGAAGGCGCCGTCGTCGGCTACTGCGCCACCTTCCGCATCGACGAGGCCACGGCGCTGGCGCCGCATACGTGGATGCAGATCACCGGCGGCGGCATGGCCTCGCGGCACCGCGCCGATGGCGAGTGGCTGTACGGCATGGAAGTGGTGGTGCATCCGGACTATCGCGGCATGCGCATCGGCCAGCGCCTGTACCACGCGCGCAAGCGGCTGTGCACCGACCTGAAGTTGCGCGGCATCGTCTTTGGCGGCCGCATCCCCGGGCTGGCAAAGAACATCAGCCGCTACGGCAGTGCCGAGGCCTACGTGCAGGCCGTGCTGGACGGCAAACGCCGCGACCTGACGCTCAGCTTCCAGTTGTCCAACGACTTCCAGATGATCGGCCTGCTGCGCGCGTACGTGCCGTCGGACCACGAATCGCTGGGCAATGCCGTGCACCTGGTATGGCGCAACCCGCGCCTGCTCGAACAGCCGGACATGCCGCCGATCACCTCGCAGCAGCGCCTGCCCGATTCGGTACGCGTGGCGTCGGTGCAATACCTGCAGCGGCGCATTGGCTCGTTCGACGAATTTGCCACCCAGGTCGAATACTTCACCGACATCGCCGCCGATTACAACGCCGACTTCGTCACCTTTCCGGAGCTGATCACGCTGCAATTGCTGTCCATCGAGAACACCGAGCTGTCGCCGGTGGAGTCAATCCGCAAGCTCAGCCAGTACACGCCTCAGGTCAAGGAGCTGTTCAGCCGCCTGGCCGTCCATTACAACATCAACATCATCGCCGGCACGCATCCCACCGAGCAGGCCAACGGCGACATCCACAACGTCTGCTACGTATGCCTGCGCGATGGTTCGATCCACGAGCGCGAAAAGCTGCACCCCACGCCCAGCGAGCGCAACGTGTGGAACATCATCGGCGGCGAAAGCGCGGCGATGATCCCCACCGACTGCGGGCCGATCGGCGTGATGATCTGCTACGACAGCGAATTTCCGGAGGTGGCCAGGCACCTGGTGGACCAGGGTGCGCTGATCCTGTTCGTGCCGTTCTGCACGGACGTGCGCGAAGGCTACCTGCGCGTGCGCTACTGCTCGCAGGCACGCGCGGTGGAAAACCAGTGCTACGTGGTGCTCTCCGGCAACGTCGGCAACCTGCCGGGGGTCAACAACTTCGACATCCAGTACGGCCAGAGCTGCATCCTCACGCCGTGTGATTTCCCGTTTGCGCGCGACGGCGTGGCCGCCGATTCCACGCCCAACATCGAGACCGTGCTGTTTGCCGACCTGCGCCTGGAAAGCCTGGCCCGCGCACGCAATGCCGGCGCCGTCACCAACCTCAAGGACCGCCGTTTCGACTTGTACGAAACGCGCTGGCGCCCTTACCGGCCCAACCCATGAACGAATCGCGCTGGGACTGCCTGCTGCTCAATGCCACTCTTGCCACGTTTGCCGGCGACACGCCCTACGGCATGATCCCCCACGGCGCATTGGGGCTGCACCGCGGGCGCATCGCGTGGGTGGGCGCAATGGACGCCCTGCCCGACGCGCCGGATGTGCTGGCGGTGGCGCACGAATCGCTGGATGGCGCGCTGGTCACCCCGGGACTGGTGGATTGCCATACGCATGTGGTGTTTGGCGACGATCGCGCATCGGAGTTCGAGCAGCGCCTGAATGGCGCCAGCTACGAGGACATAGCCCGCGCCGGCGGCGGCATCGTTTCCAGCGTCAACGCCACGCGTGCCGCCAGCGAGGAACAACTGCTGGCACAGTCGCTGCCGCGCGCCCGTGCGCTGCGCGCCGATGGCGTGACCACGCTGGAGATCAAGTCCGGCTACGGGCTGGACCTGGACAGCGAACGGCGCATGTTGCGCGTGGCGCGGCGCATCGGTCGCGAGCTGGGCATGAGCGTGCGCACCAGCTTTCTCGGCCTGCATGCATTGCCGGCCGAATACGCCAACCGCCGCGACGCATACGTCGCCCTGGTGTGCGAGCAGATGCTGCCGACGCTGGCCGGCGAAGGCCTGGTCGACGCGGTCGATGCATTCTGCGAAGGCATCGGCTTCACCCGCGCCGAAACCGCGCGCGTGTTCGAGTGCGCGCGAAAACTCGGCTTGCCGGTGAAGTTGCACGCCGAGCAGCTGTCCGATCAGGACGGCGCCGCGCTGGTGGCCGAATTTGGTGGACTGTCCGCGGATCACCTGGAACACCTGAGTGCCTCCGGCGCGCAGGCCATGGCCCGTGCCGGCACCGTTGCGGTATTGCTGCCGGGTGCTTACTACGCGCTGCGCGAAACGCAGGCGCCACCCATTTCGTTGTTGCGCGAACACGGCGTGCCGATGGCCATTGCCACGGACTGCAACCCGGGCACCTCGCCGCTGCTGTCGCTGCGGCTGGCTGCCAGCATGGCCTGCACGCTGTTCCGCATGACGCCCGAAGAGGCGCTGCGCGGGATCACCGTCAACGCCGCAAGGGCGCTGGGGCTGGACGATCGCGGCACGTTGGCAGTCGGGCAGCGCGCGGATGTGCTGGCCTGGCATGCACGCACGCCGGCGGAGTTGTGCTACTGGATCGGCGGGCCGTTGCTGCGCCAGACATGGATCGAAGGCGAGCCGTTGACGTCGCAAAGCCGTTCCTGCCGCGGCTGAAACCGACCTCGACCACCGCGCGAAATCGCGCCGCTAACGGCAAGCGGTGGCCGCAAGCTGATCCAGACGAGCGAAGAGTTCGGCGTAAAAGCCTTCGGGCAAGTCGGCGCGTA
>JBDTIE010000083.1:0-7930 GCA_039936515.1 Rhodanobacter sp.
CAGCTCCTCGGCCAGGTTGTACAGCACCTGCTTGGCACCGATGCCGATGGAGACGTTGGCGCGGCCATAGCCGCTGAAACCCAAAGCGACGATATGCGCCAGAAATGCGTCCTGCAGCGTTGGCGCACCATGGTTGCGGCCGTACTGCCCGCTGTCATGTGCCAGCGCCGCGTGCGCGGCAGCGTAGACGTGCTCGCCCGGCAGGAAATTGGGGACGCCAACGGAAAAGCTGATGATATCGCGACCAGCCACTGTGAGCTGGCGCGCCTTCTCGGCGATGACCATGATCGCGCTGGGCTTGGCACGACCGATTCGCTGGGCAAGCTGGGGCATGGTGCTCACGGGCGGCAAAGACGCCATTTTATCACGAGCGTGTGCGCCACCCGCGCACTTGCGACGCGCTCAATCGGCAAGAAAAAAGCCGCCGGCATATGCCAGCGGCTTCGGCACAGGTGCTGCTCGACTGCAAATCAGCTGCGCTGGTCCAGCACCGCGTTCCACTCCTTCACGCGCTCGGCTTGCGCAGCCAGCAGCGCCTCGGTGTCGCCTTCCACCGTCACTTTTTCAATGATGTCGCCCTGGGCGATCTGGTTGACCACGTCCATATCCGCCGCATCCACCACTTCACCAAACACGCTGTGCTTGTCGTCCAGCCACGGCGTCGCGCCATGAGTAATGAAGAACTGGCTGCCGTTGGTGCGCGGACCGGCATTGGCCATGGACAGCACGCCGGGCTTGTCGTGGCGCAGCGAGGGGTTGAACTCGTCCTCGAACTTGTAGCCCGGACCGCCGCGCCCGGTGCCTTCCGGGCAGCCGGCCTGGACCATGAAGTTGTCGATTACCCGATGGAAGTTCAGGCCGTCGTAGTAGCCGCGCTGCGCCAGGTTGACGAAGTTGGCCACCGTTATCGGCGCCTTGTCCTCGTGCAAACGCAGGTGGATCGGGCCGCGGTTGGTGGTGAACGTGACATTGATGGTCATCAAAAGTCCTTGGGGTCGAAGATGCCGCGCGAGTGTGCGCAAGGGCGTCAGGATAACCCAGCCCCCTGCCGCGGGCGCAATGCCATCACGGCAGGCCGAGCGTCTGCGCGTCGATCGCACCCGCGCCGCGTGGCCGGGCCGCTGGCGTCGGCATCGTCGTCGGCCACGCTTGATTGCCGCGCAAATGCGCCCACAAGTGGTCAAGCGCGGCATATCCATACGGCAGCAGCGGCACGTGGCGCTCGCCGAAGCCGGGCAAGGCGAGAAATGCATCAAAGTGCTGCGCATGCGGAATCTGCCAATACAGCGGTCGCCGCCCGGCTGCGCGCAGCCAGGCCACATACGGTTCGGAGCTGAAGGCAACCGGCACCAGGCCATCGTCGGCGCCATGCACCACCCACAGTGGTAGGTCCGCGCGTGGCATGCGTGCGGCGGTGGCGGCCACCGAGGCATGCAAGGTTTGCGCATCGGCGCTGTCGCCAGTCCACAGCGCGCGAAGACATTGCAAAGCACCCAGCGACGAATCCGCCGTCGCGTCCGTTCCGCCGTACAGCCCAATGCCGTTACCCGGCGGAATTCCTGATGCATCGGCCCACCAGCTTGCCCTGAGCGCCGGATCCACCAGCCCGGGGTTTGCATCCGCGGCGTAGCGGAATCCACAGGGCATATGCGCGGCGTCGCGGCGCAGGTAGGCCGACGCATAGCCGGCGGCGACCGCACGCCACACGTCGAACGCCGCGGTGGTGGCGGCCACTTCCAGCGCGCCATTGCTCCAACCCGCCGCCAGCAGGTGACGATGCGCAGCCTGTGCCTGCGCCTCCAAGGTGACGCCCGCGACGAGCCCGTTCGCGTGCAGGCTGGCACACCGCAGCACGCCGGCGGGCGGTGCTGTGCCGCCCGCCCCGCGGGCGAACGGCGTGCGCTTGAACTGCTCGTCCAGCAATGCGCACGGCAGCCAGATGGCGGCCTCCGTGGCGTAGTCGTACAGCGCGCGGCCATCCCCGTCGACGTGGATATTGGGTTCCAGCGCCACCACACCGGCAAGCATGTGCGTGTCATCCAGACCTGCCGCCTGCAACACGGCCCCGCCTCCGTTGGACAGGCCGACGGCAATGATCGTCGTGTTTCGCGCGTTGAACGGCGCTTGCGCCGGGTATGCGCGATCGAGCATGACCAGACCGAACCGCGCTGCCTGCAACACGTGGCGACCCCAATCGGCCTCGGGGTTGTCGCCAGAGTGCGCGTGCTTGACCGCTATGCCTGCGGCCCCAGCAACAGGCGGCGGTTCAAACTCGAGCATGGCCTGGCCACGATGCCGGCGACGACCGTCCAGCGCCACGCCACTGTCGTCGGCATGGTCAAAGTAGCCACTGCCCGTGCCCTTGTCGGTATAGGCCACCGCGCAGCCACGCGGCAAGCCCCACGCGCCTGCCAGCGCGATCGCCCCGTAGATTCCGCGCGAGCCGGACGAAGGCGCCACCAGCAGGCACGGTCGCTGTTGATGGAACTGATCAGGCAACTGCAGCAAGACACGATGTGGCGTGCGGGTCCCGGGAAGGTGGGCGAAGGCGTGGTACTCGCGCCCGGGCACTGCCGGGACGCCGCCGTAGACGACGCCGTAGCCGCCGAGCGGTCCCAGATCGGCGATGCCTTTCCAACTGGTCTGGATCGCGCGCTGGCGCAATTCGCTGGCAGTGGGCTGCAACGGATCGACAAACGCCGACGGCGGTCCCGCCAGTCCGGCCTGACCGAGGCCCGCGCTCAACAGATCATCCTGGCCACGATGGTCGGTGACCCGCACATCGGCGAATTCCGCTTGGAGCATGGCAGTCTCTCTCGACGCCGGGCTGCCGGCGCAAGCTGGCAACAGCGGCAACAACAGGCACAGGCAAGCCAGGTATTTCATGTCCCGAACCATAGCAAGCACGGCGTCCACCGCCATCGTACAAAGGTCGCAACACGCGCAGCGCTGCTGATCGTGCACCTCGACGGCCGGGCCGATGGCGGCTAACTTGGGGTGATGCCGAGTTTGCTGATCGCCGACGACCATCCGCTGTTCCGCGCCGCCCTGCGCGTGGCAGCCCAGGCGAGCGTGCCCGGCTGCCGCGTGCACGAGGCTTGTGACCTGCCCGCCGCGCTTGCCGCACTGCGCGCGGAGCCGGACATCGATCTGGTCCTGCTCGACCTGCATATGCCCGGCAGCCAGGGCCTGTCCGGCCTGGCGACGCTGCGCGGCCAGCACGCCGGTGTCGCCGTGCTGGTGGTTTCCGCCCACGATGAGCCGCGCGTCGTGCGCCGCGTGCTCGACCATGGTGCGGCCGGCTTCATCCCAAAAAGCGCGACTCCGACGGAGATTGGTGAAGCGATCCGCAGCGTGCTCGACTGCGGCACCTGGCTGCCCGAACACCTCGCCCAGGCAGTCGCCGCATTGCCCGCGGACTCAGCCGACGTCGATCTGGCCGGACGGCTTGCTCACCTCACCGAGCAGCAGGCGCGGGTGCTTGCGCTGGTCGCCGAAGGCCTGCTCAACAAGCAGATCGCCGATCGCCTGTCCATCCAGGAGCGCACGGTGAAGGCTCACGTCACGGCGATCTTCGCCAAGCTCAAGGTCCGCAACCGCACACAGGCAAGTACGCTGCTGCGCTCTCTGGAGTTGCGCGAGCCGGAAGGTTGGCAGCGTCCCACATGAGCGTCGTCCGGGCGCCGCAGATGCGTCCGGCATTGCGCTCAGCGGCCCGTGTTTTTTATCCTCCCACGTGCTATAGCCATGACGTACCGGTGGCACTCAACGGTATTGCCACACGCGTCCACGGAGGCTGGCCATGAACAAACTGCATGTGTTGACGCTGTCGGCGTTGCTCGGCGTCACGCCGGTGGCGATGGCGGCATCGGCATCGCTGAATCAGTTCACGCTGCGAGTCATGCCGGTTCTGGTGCAGGTCAATGCCCAAGGCAGGGTGACCAACCTGTCGCCATCGATGGAGCTCACGCCGCAATTGGCGCGGCTGCTGCGCAGCAACGTTGATGAATTGATCTCCGGTCCGGCCGTGGCACACGGCAAACCGATTGCCAGCCAGTTCGTGTTGAACATGGCGCTGCAGGCAACGCCCCGCGACCAGGGCGACTACGCCGCCCAGTTCATCTATGTGTCGAGCTCGCCAGTGCCCAGCGGCTCATGGTACTGGGTGCATATAGACGGCCACCGACTGGCTTTGGCCGAACGCGGCGCCCAGCGCAACATCGGGCGCACGCCGCGGCAATGGATGCAACGCGCCTATCCAGCACACAACCCCGCGCCGGCCGTGCGCCCGCAGAACGTCATCAACGCGATGCCGGCTCCGGTGGCCACCACCACGCCGACGACCCACGCCCAATAGCCTCATCCAGGCATGAGAAGGGCCGCAAACGCGGCCCTTCCCGCAAGGCGACTTGACCGAGGCCTACCAGCGATAGGCGACCTTTCCATACGCGTACGCTCCGTTGAAGCCAAACGGCGAGAACACCGAATACGGAAACGTACCGTTGTTGTCATTGTTGAGTGCAGCGGAGGCCTTCCCCGGGTAGGTGTTGAACACGTTGTCCGCACCCACGCTGAAGTCCCAGCGCTCGAGGTTGTAGTTCAATGCCAGGTCCAGCAGCCACTTGCTTGGATAGGTCTGGTCGAGCGTCGGTCGGGACGAGTTGTACGCAACGAACTCGCCATAGCGCGTGAGCGTGCCATTGATCCCCCAGTGGCCGACGCTGTACAGGCCATTGAGGATCAGCTTGCTGCGTGGGGTGGTATCGGCCAGCAGCCCATACTGGTCGCGGCGATCGATGCGCTTTAGGTTGAGGCCAAGCGCATCGAGCACTGCCGGGTTTGGCTTGACGTCAGTGACCTTGTTCTTGTTGTAGTTGTAACTCAGCGTCGTCTGCAGCGTACCGGCGCTGCCGAAGTCGGACAGGTAGCTGCTGACAAAGTCGACACCACGCGTGCGCGTACTCACTGCATTGGTGAAGTAGGCGATGCTGCTGTAGTTGGTGTTGGTAATGCCATTGGCGGCAAGATAAGTCTGTACTGCCGGAGCCGCGATCGACAGGTTGCTCGACAGCGTTACGCGGTTGTCCAGGGTGATCTGGTAGACGTCAACACTGATGTTCAACGGATCAACCGGATTCCACACCGCGCCAGCGGAGAAGTTGCGTGACTTCTCCGGCTTCAGCGCTTCGCCGCCCAGCAGCGATCCGATGGGACTGGTTGCCGCCACCAGGCCAGTGTTGTAGATCCCTGGAGCCAGGCCGGCCGGCGCGTTGCCGGGGCCATAGAACAGCGATTGCGTATAGGCGTAGTACTGCTGCGCGAGCGACGGTGCACGGAAACCGGTGGACGCGCTGGCGCGCAGGGCAAAGCGGTCGGTGAAGTCAAAGCGGCCGGCGAGCGACCCGGACGTGGTGTTGCCAAAATCCGAGTAGTCCTCGTGGCGAACTGCCAGCGACGCACCCAGGCGGTCGGTGAGGTTGGTCTCCAGGCTCAGGTACTGCGCCACGTTGTGCCGCGCGTGCGTACCGGCATCGGTTGGCTGGAAACCGCCGAAGCCCTGGGCGCCACCGGAAACGCCGGAGGTGCCAACGTAATACGACGCCGGATCGCCTGCAGTGATGGCGTAGCTCTGGCGCAGGTACGCCGTGCCAAACGCCAGCGTCACGGGGTTGGCCAGCCACCCCACCGACATCTCCTTGGCCAGATCGATATCGAACGATTGCTGGGTGGCTTTGAGAATGCCGTCATGGAAGCGTGTCGGGCTGCTGCCAAAGTCATGCAGAAATGCCCGGTTCACGCTGTTATGCGTGGCATAGGAAACGCGGTTTGCGCCGTAGTTGCCACTGACATCCCAGCGCCATCCACCTGCGGTTTTGCCACGCAAACCCAGCACCATCGACTGATCGGTGGAATCTGCGTCTTCCAGCGGCAGGTAGCCGGTCGGATAAATCGAAGGCGCCGAATTGCTGTTGTCCACACTGCGGAAAAATGCGGTCGATGTACTGGCACGCTTGCCGTAATGACCAAACGCATAAAGCTCCACGTTTGGCGCCAGGTTGTACTGGCTGTTGAGAAACAGGTTGTGGTCACGCACTTGCGGGTCACCGAAACGCTGGCGGACGCCATCCTGCGGGCGGCGGCGATCCACGCCAGCGCGATTGGTGAGGTCCTGGTTGCCCTCCTGCAGGCTGAAGCGCAGCCAGCCCCGGTCGTCGTTCAGAGGAATGCCGAAGTTCGCCGAGCCTTGCCAGATGCGCCCATCCCCGGCCGAGTACTGCCCGCCTGTGACTTGTACGTCGCCACCTTGGGCGCCTTTCTTGAGCACGATATTGATGACACCGGCGATGGCGTCAGAGCCGTACTGCGCCGAGGCGCCGTCGCGCAATACTTCGATGTGGTCGATCGCCGCCATCGGGAGGGTGTTGAGGTCCACGGCCTGCGAACCGCGACCGAGCACGCCGTTGGTGACGATGATCGCGCCGGAGTGCCAGCGCTTGCCGTCGACCAGTACCAGCACCTGATCGGGCGACAGACCGCGCAATTGCGCCGGACGCTGCGAATCGGCGGTGTCGGCAGCCGATGGCCTCGGGAACGTCAGCGACGGGATGATGCGCGCCAGCGCCGTGGTCAACTCGTTGGTGCCGGTCTGCTGCAGCACCTTGGCCGAAACCACGTCGATCGGCGTCAGGGAAGTACTTTCGGTGCGATTGTCCGCACGCGTGCCGGTGACAATGACCGGGCCAAGATCCTTTGCCTTGGTGGTCGGTACGTCACCTGCGTCCTGCGCCCCTGCCGCAAGCGGCAGTGAGCAGAGCAAGGCCGCGGCCAACGACGCCGCCATCGTGGTTCGGGAACCCATGCGCATGCGAATCTCCAAAGGGGCTGTTGCGTTGCACAACCAGCGTAAGCCGCTGCGCCGGATCCGTCAACAAGCGTTTGGACGTCCAAATACAGCGTTGCCGGATACTGCGCACCAGGGGCGCGCATCGCCCGAAGCTGATCGAAGCATCGACGGCAAGGCATCAGCCTGACGGGTTCTGCGCAACGGCCATCACCCGTTGCAACACCTGGCGCAAGGCCATGGGCTTGAGTGGTTTGTACAGCACGACGATGCCCGCAGCCTGCATGCGCTGGCGCAACTCCCCGTCGCGATCGGCAGTAAGCATCACGGTAGGCACTTCGCCATGGCAACGATGGAGCTCCTGCCACACTTCGAAGCCAGTACCGCCAGCATCCAGGTGATAGTCCAGAATCTGCACATCCGGGCGCCACGGTGCCGCCATCGCCTGAGCCGCAGTTCGCGCGCAGTGCGCTTGCCAGCCCCAGCCGGCGAGCAGATTGTCGAGTGCGGCCAGCGCGATCGGATCATTGTCCAGCAGCAACGCACGACCGCACGCCAGCGGTTGCTGCGCGGCCGCCGCCGCAGCCGGTGGGGAGCGCGACGCGGGCATGGCCAGCGGCACATCCAGGTGAAACACGCTGCCTTGGCCCGGCCACGAGCGCAGGCCAAGCGCGTGGCCGAGCAAATCGGCCATGCGTTGCGCGATCGACAGCCCCAACCCCAGGCCCTGGCCACCGGCCGCACCGCCCCGGCGAAACTCCTGAAAGATCAGTTGCTGTTCGTCAGCTGCAATGCCCGGCCCGGTATCCCACACTTCCACACGCAGATGCCCGTCGCGCCGCCGCACGCCCAACAACACGCGACCGTGTTCGGCATACCGCAATGCGTTGGACAGGAAGTTCTGCAATACGCGGCGCAGCAATTGCGGGTCCGAATGCACCCACGCGCGCGTGCCCACGACGTCCAGACGTACGCCGCGGTCAACTGCAATGGCGCGGAACTCTGCAGCCAGCGGGTCAAGCACCTCGGCCAGCGGAAAGGCGCGCGGTTGTGGGTGCAGGCGACCGCTTTCGAGCCGAGCGACGTCAA
>JBDTIE010000084.1:0-9762 GCA_039936515.1 Rhodanobacter sp.
CGGGCTCTTTGGACAACCGGAAACGTGTGATCAGGCGGCCGCGGATGCCACCGAATAACCCTTCAGGCGCTGGGCAAAATCCTGCAACGCGCGGATGCCGCTGGCTTCGGCTTCGCTGATCCACTGCTGCAGGCCTTTCAGTGCCTGATCGGCGCCGCGTTGCTCCATCAAGGCGGACAGACGGGCGCGGAACTCCCACACTGTCTTCAGCGCGGGACGCCGGGCTAACACCGATTGCAAGCGCTCGCGACCTTCGCTGTCGAGCCAGCGGCCACCGTCGGCCAGAGCGCGGCGCATGCGTCGCGGCATGGACTTGAAGTTTTCGCCTGCGCGCTGCGCCTCGTCGGCCAGCGTCGGGACAATGACGGCGCGGTAATAGTCGGTCAACGCCTGGAAGCGGTGGGTCAGCACCGCCTTGAGCGTGTCCGCATCGGGCAGGCGCACGTTCGGACGCACGTCCAGCGTCGGCGCCACGCGAAGCACCT
Organism: Rhodanobacter sp.; assembly: GCA_039936515.1. Lineage (GTDB taxonomy): Bacteria > Pseudomonadota > Gammaproteobacteria > Xanthomonadales > Rhodanobacteraceae > Rhodanobacter. The sequence continues at coordinate 486 of JBDTIE010000084.1, forward strand.
TGGCCAGGCCCACCGCGCGCAGTGCGCAAATCGTGGCCCAGCCAATGTCGAACTCCCACTTGCGCAGGGCAAACTTGGCCGAACTGGGGAAGGCGTGGTGGTTGTTGTGCAGCTCCTCACCGCCGATCCAGAACGCCCACGGAATCAGGTTGCGCGAGGTGTCGGCGCTCTCGAAGTTGCGATAGCCGGCCCAGTGGCCGATGCCGTTGACGAAGCCGGCAGCCCAGAACGGGATCCAGATCATTTGCACCGCCCACAACGCCGCGCCGATCACGCCGAACAACGCGATGCTGATGAACAGCATCAGCGTCGGACCCCAGTACGGATGCGCGCCATACAGGTGATGCTCCACCCAGTCGTCCGGCGTGCCACGGCCGTACTTGGCCATGTCCGCCTTTGACTCGCAGGCGTCGCGATACAACGACACGCCATCCCAAAACACCTTGTTGATACCGTAGATCATCGGGCTGTGCGGGTCTTCGGCGGTCTCGACCTTGGCGTGGTGCTTGCGATGCACCGCCACCCACTCGCGGGTGACCATGCCGGTGGTGATCCAGCCCCAGAAACGGAAAAAGTGCGCAAGCGCAGGATGGAAATCCACGCCACGATGCGTCTGGCTGCGATGCAGGTACAGCGTCACGGTGAGGATGGTGATCTGGGTAACCACCAGCATGTACACCAGCATCTGACCCCAGCTTGCATGGGTGATGCCGTTGTTGAGGAAATCGAATACCGCATCAAGCATGGACAGGACACCGCAGGAAGGGAGGGCACCGCGACGGGCGGTGTTGACCAGACTGGTTGATGATAACAGGCAGGGATCGTGCCATCTGCGCAGAAAAACGTGGCGCGCGTCGCAGTTGCCTGTTGTCTAACCATGGGGGCGCCGCGACAATCAGGCAATGAGCACATCCGCCTCGCCTCCCCTGCTGCAGTTGGCACAGGTTCATCGCCGCCGCAGCGGCCGCCCGGCCGTGGCCGACGTCAGCCTTGCGTTGTGGCGCGGCCAGGTGCTGGGTCTGCTGGGCACCAATGGCGCCGGCAAATCGACCACGCTGTCGATGATTGCCGGCGCGCTGGCGCCCGACAGTGGCGCGATCACGCTGGACGGGCGTGACTTCATCGAACAGCCACAGCTGGCACGCACCCTGGTTGGCTGGTTGCCCGAACGCGCGCCGGTCTGGGCCGAGCTGACGGTCGCCGAGCATGTTGACGCCCACGGTCGCTTGCGCGGCCTGCATGGTGACGCGCTGCGTCAGGCACGGCAGCGCGTCATCGACCTGCTTGACCTGGGCGCATTGACATGGCGGCTGGCCGGGGTGCTGTCGCAAGGCCAACGCCAGCGTCTTGGCCTGGCCTGCGCGCTGGTGCATCAGCCGGCGTTGCTCGTGCTGGACGAACCCGCCAACGCGCTGGACCCGCTGCAGACCGCGGCGCTGCATGGCGTGATTCGGGCGCAGGCAGCCGCCGGCGCGGCGGTGATCCTGTCCACGCACATCCTGGCCGACGTCACCACCGTGTGTGATCGGGTGGTCATCCTGCACGAGGGTCTGTTGCGCCACGACGGCCCGGTGCGCAGCGACGAGCACGCGGCGCTGGAGCAGACGTTCTTCCAGATCGCCACGCGCGAGCCGACGGCGCACGCCGCATGAGTACATGGGTGGTCATGCGCCTGGAGTTGCGGCGACTGATGGTGCGGCCGCTGGCGTGGGTGCTTGGCGCCCTCACCTTTGCCGAGCTGGCATGGCGCTTCGTGCTGCTGCTGGGGCGTTTCCTTGGCATGCAGGTGAAGCTGGCAGCGATGCCAGGTGGTCCGGGCTTCAGCGACCTGGTGGCGGTGCCGCTGCTGAGCAGCCTGCTGACCGGCGGCTTCGTCCCTTTCGGCCTGGCCGAGCTGGCATTGCTGATCGTGCCGCTGCTGACCATGTCCACGCTGGCCGGTGAGCGCAGCAACGGCACGCTGCCGCTGCTGGTTGGCAGCGGAACCCCGGCGCGCGCCATTGTCCTGGGCAAGTACTTCGCGGTGCTGCTGTGGCTGCTGGCATGGCTGGCTCTGGTGCTGGCCATGCCGCTTGCGCTGATGCACGCGACCACGCTGGACTGGGGCAAGCTGGCCGCGGCCACGCTGGGCATGGTTTGCCTGCTGGCGGCGCTCACTGCCATCGGCGTGGCCTGCTCCGCCTTTGCCTCGCACCCGGCCACGGCCGCCGCCGCCAGCCTGCTGCTGGGGCTGGCCTTGATGATGGTGAACCTGGGCGCGCAGATGGCCGGCATCGACAACGGTGCGCTCAACTGGCTGGCACTTGGACCGCATCTGGAAACCCTGTTGCGCGGCCTGGTGTCGAGCGCGGACGTGACGTGGTTTGTGCTGGTCATCGTGGTGGCGCTGGCGCTGGCCGTGCACCGACTTTCCGCCGAGCGGAGGCGCAACTGATGCGCGCCCTGCGTCGCCTGGACGGCGTTCTGCTGGCCGTGGCACTGCTGGCTGGCGCCGGCGCGCTGGGCTATTTGTCGGTCCGCCACGACGTGAGCCGCGACTGGACTGCCGCCGGCCGCGCCAGCGTGTCGGCGCCCACGCGCGCGGTGCTGGATAGCCTTGTCGGCCCGGTGGAAGTTGTCAGCTACGCCAGCCCGCAGGGCACGCTGCGGCAAACCGTGTCCGCGGTGATCGCGCGCTACAGCGCAATCAAGCGTGACCTGACCTTGCGCTTTGTCGACCCGACGCTGGATCCGGCCGCCATGCGCGAGCTGGGTGTCAGCGTCAACGGCGCGCTTATCGTGCACTATCAGGGGCGCGAGCAGCATCTGGACGAACTGTCCGAACGTTCACTGACCAACGCGCTGGAACGCCTCGCCCGTGGCACCGAGCGCATCGTGGCATTCGTCACTGGTGATGGCGAGCGCCAAGCCGACGGCAAGGCCAACGCCGACATGGGCATGTTCATCAGCCAACTCGAAGGCCGCGGCGTGCGCGCGGTGCCATTGAGTTTTTCGCAGGTGAGCGGCGTGCCGCAGCACACCGACCTGGTGGTGCTGGCCAGTCCGGTCGCGCCGTTGGCGGGCGGTGCGGTGCACGCGCTGGTGGATTACCTCGACGCCGGCGGCAATTTGCTGTGGCTGACCGAGCCGGCCAACGACGACCTTGGCCTGCGTCCGCTGGCCGCTGCGCTGGGCGTGCAGGTGCTGCCGGGGGTACTGGTGGATGGCGGCGGCAGTGCGCTGGGGCTGAAGGATCCGCGCATGCTGGCGCTGGGCGATTACCCGCCGCATCCGGTCACCAACGGGCTGCGCATGACCACGCTGTTTCCGCAGGTCGCGGCACTGGCGCAAGTCAGCCACGGCGCGTGGGCGGTGGTGCCGTTCCTGCGCTCCGGGCCGCAAAGCTGGACCGAGTTCCAGCCCATCAGCAATGACGGCAGCTCCACCATCCGCTTCGACGCCGACGCCGGCGAGCTCAAGGGTCCGCTGGATTTCGGCTTCGCATTGAGCCGGCTCTCGCCCAGCCCGGACAAGAGCGTGCAGCGCGCGATCGTGGTGGGCGATGGCGATTTCCTGTCCAACACGTTCCTTGGCAACGGCGGCAACCGCGCCCTGGGCGAGCGCATGTTCGACTGGCTGCTGGGTGACGACAAACTGGTGGACCTGCCGCCACGGGGCGCGCCAGACCGCGTACTGGCGATAACCCAGGGACAGTTGAACGCCATCACCTTCGGCTTCCTGCTGGGCGTACCCGCGCTGCTGCTGCTGGGCGGCGGCCTGATTGCCTGGCGGCGTCGGCGCCGATGACGCGCGCGGCACGCCAGCGTGTGGGTGTACTTGTCGTCGTGCTGGCGCTGCTCGCGCTTGCGCTGTGGCAATGGCGGATGGACGTGCGCGCGGCGCCGGGCAGCTTGCTTGCGCTGGCTCCATCCAGCATCGCGCGCATCAGCCTGACCGTGGGCAAGTCGCCGGCCATGCACTACGAGCGACGCGATGGTCATTGGTGGCGCGTGGACGGCGCAGTGCAGCCGGCGGATGACGGTCGCCTGAAAGAACTGGCGGCGACCGCCGCCGCACCGGTCGCCAGCTGGCGCCCAGTCGGCGATTTCGACCCGGCGCGGATCGGTCTGTCGCCACCACAGGCGGTGTTGCGCCTGAACGACCAAGCGCTGGAATTTGGCGAGGTGGCATCCATCGGCCCGCTGCGCTACGTCCGCGTTGGCGCGCGCGTCGCGCTGGTCCCGGCGCGCTACGCGCCGCGGCCGCCCACCGGCACAGTGCGCCAGGCCGGGCCGTGACGCGATACGTCGATGCCTGAGCTTCCCGAAGTCGAAACCACGCGTCGCGGCATCGCGCCGTACCTGATCGGACAGCGCGTGCGCTCGGTGACGCTGCGACGAGCCGACTTGCGCTGGCCGATCCCGCGCGAAGTGACCGAATTGCTACCCGGGCAGCGCATCGATGCCGTCGAGCGCCGCGCAAAATACTTGCTGCTGCACACCCAAGCCGGCAGCGCGCTGCTGCACCTGGGCATGTCCGGCGTGCTGCGCGTGCTCGCGCCACGCACGCCCGTGGGCAAACACGACCATGTCGACATCGTGCTTGATCCGGCCGCGGGCGAGGCCGCGCACCTGTTGCGTTTCACCGACCCGCGACGTTTCGGCTGCCTGCTGTGGCAAGCGCCTGGCGAGGTGCATCCGTTGTTGGCGCGGCTCGGCCCCGAACCGCTGGACGCCGCATTTTCCGGTGACACGCTGTGGCGCGCCTCGCGTGGCCACGTCGCGGCGGTCAAGACTTTCCTCATGGACAGCCATGTGGTGGTTGGCGTGGGCAACATCTACGCCAGCGAGGTGTTGTTTGCCGCGCGCATCGATCCACGCCGTAGCGCGGGTGGCATCTCCCGCGCGCGCTATGCGCGGTTGGCGGACGCGGTCAAGTCCATCCTCACGCACGCCATCCAGCGCGGCGGCACCACCTTGCGCGATTTCATCAGCCCCGATGGCGTGCCCGGCTACTTCTTCCAGGAACTGGCCGTCTACGGCCACGCCAGCGACCCGTGCCGCGTCTGCGGCACTCGCATCCGCCAGGTCACCCTGGGCCAGCGCTCAACGTTCTTTTGCCCACGTTGCCAGAGCTGAGGAAGGCAACGACGCGCCAAAGTCTGTGCCGGTCAAAGTTGCCGCGCAGAATGCAGAAGGACGGTAGTACTGTCATCAGCGTGAACACTTTCCGCCCGCGTTTCACCTGCAAGCTACTCGGCGCTTTCGCTTTAGGCACAATGGCTGCCGTGTCGTCCATGGCCGTGCGTGCGCAGCCAAACGACGAAGGCACGCTGATCGCCCTGCTCTCCAATCGTCAGGTTGTCGCGGCACACCCGGATCTGTTCTATCGCGACCTTGCGGTACGCGCGTACCAGGACGGCGACAAGCATGCGACCGAAGGCTTGTTGCTCAAGGCCGCAAGTTATGCCGACAAGCCGGCCCAAGCCATGCTGGCGGCGATGTACTGGAACGGTGACGGGGTGGCGAAGGACCGCCCGCGTGGCTATGCGTGGATGGACCTGGCTGCCGATCATGGCTACAAGGATTTGCTGGTCCAACGTGAGCACTATTGGGCGCAACTCGGCGCCGCCGAGCGTGAACTGGCGGTCAGCGCAGGGCGTCAGATTTATGCCGGATACAACGACAGCGCTGGCTTGCGCAAGCTTGATCAGGCGCTAAAACGCGCTGCCGACCAGGCCACCGGCAGCCGCACCGAGTTTGGCGGCAACAACCTGACGGTACGCCTGCGAGGCGGCGCCGCTGGGCCGGCGCTGGGGCCAAAAAATGGTACGGGCCCCACCGTGCTGGGCGGCACGCCGGTGCGCGGCACCGACTACTACTCGCCGCAACTGTGGTCGGCGACGCCCTACGCCAAGCTAAAGGACCGCGTATGGGAGTACGCGCGCGACGAATCCGGCACGGTCGAAATCGGACCGCTGCAAAGCCTGCCGGCGCGATCGGCATCACGCGGCAAGTAGACGCTTACGCCGGCCAGTCGAACTGGACAAAGGTATTGTTGAAATTCGGGTCTTCCAGCGCACCGCCGAGCTTGATCACAACGCCGCCTGGGGCGCCTTCGATATCCAGCGTCTGGCCATCGGTGAAATGCGCGCCCAGCGCCTGCAGCTCGGCAATCTTTTCGCACAAGGCACCGGCACGATCGACGTCGCGCGTGGGGACGTGGCGGATGCTGACATCGGGGCGACCGAACTTGCGCATGCCGCGGGTATGCACCCACGAGTGCGCGGAGCCGCGCTCGTCATCGCACAGGATCAGCAGGTGGCTGCGAACCGGCGCGCCGCCAACCACCAGGTACTTGCGGCGCCACGCATCCGCGTCCAGCAGTTCGAGGATCTGCGGGTCAAGGATGGCCACCCCGCCAATATCGAGCATGCCGGCCAGCACCCCCAGCGTGTCGCGCAGATAGCCGGTGGCCGGACTGTCCTGGAGCGTGCCGCGTACCACCATCACCTCCGGTGCGTCGAAGGCGCGCTGCCAGGCCTGTGGCGCATCGGCCTTGAACGTGCGGCCCAGCGCGCCCTTCAGCGGATAGCCGTCCCATTGCCGCAACGCCGCGTGGGCGTGATTGGTCGCCTCCATGCCTGCCGGCAGGCCGGGGCTGCCGTAGCCCGACGAGGGCACGCGCACGGCCTGGAACTGACCGAACACATAGAACTGCAGCAGGATTTCCTCGTTGCTGGCCTGCCAGTGCGGGCGCCGCCAGGCGGGGATGGTGATTGGATTGCTCATCGGGTGCCTCAGGTGGTGGATCCGCCGGGGTGTTGTTCGCCAAGTGGCAATACCGGTTGCTGCAGTTCGATGTGTCCATCGCCGGCGCTGATGCGCTTGAACTCGGCGCGGCTCACCGAGACATAGCGGTCGTTGCCGCCGATCTCAACCTGCGGGCCTTCGGTCACCGCGCGGCCGTGACCGTCGACGCGCACCACCATGGTGGCCTTTCGCCCGGTGTGACAGATGGTCTTGATCTCGTGCAGCTCGTCAGCCCAGGCCAGCAGATAACCGCTGCCTTCAAACAACTCGCCGCGAAAATCCGTGCGCAAGCCGTAGGCCAGTACCGGGATATGCAACTGGTCGACCACATCGCTGAGCTGCCACACCTGCGCCTTGGTGAGAAATTGTGCCTCGTCGACAAACACGCAATGCAGCGCGCCATTGGCGGCAGCGTCGCGCGCGACCACGCCAAGCAGGTCATCGTGCGGAGTGAAGCGTCGGCCATCGGCCTTCAGCCCGATGCGCGATGCGACCTTGCCCTCGCCGCCGCGGTTGTCCAGCAGCGGCGTCAGGATCAGCGTGCGCATGCCACGCTCGTGGTAGTTGTAGGCGCTCTGCAGCAGCGCCGTGGTCTTGCCGGCGTTCATCGCCGAGTAGTTGAAATAAAACTTGGCCATGCGCGTTCGTTCGAGTCGTGACCGTGCATGGTAACGCGAGCGCCGGCGATGGCTTGGCGCACGCGACCGGAGCTGCGGCGAGCCGGCAACAGCGCCCTGTTAACATCGACGTTCGCGTCATCGCCCATCTGGTTTCCATGCTCAATCCGCAACAACTGGCCGCGGTCGAACATTGCGACAGTCCGCTGCTGGTGCTCGCTGGCGCCGGTTCGGGCAAGACGTCCGTCATCACGCAGAAGATCGCCCACCTGATCCAGCGCCGGCATCTGGCCGCCTCGAAGATCGCCGCCATCACCTTCACCAACAAGGCGGCGCGCGAGATGCGCGAGCGCGTGGGCAAGCTGATCAGCAGCGACGATGCCGCGGCGCTGACAGTCAGTACGTTTCATGCGCTGGGGCTGAAGTTCCTGCAGCTTGAACATGCGCGGGCGGGCTTGCGCCGCGGGTTTTCCGTACTGGATGCGGACGACAGCAGCGCCATCGTCAAGGAGCTGGCGCCGCACGGGGCAAAAAACGACGTCCTGCACTCCATCCGCAACCTGCTCGGCCGCGCCAAGAATGCCGGCCTCACGCCGCAGGAGGCACTGGCTGCCGCACGCAGTCCGCGCGAGCTGGAGGCGGCGACAATCTACGACATGTACCAACAGCGGCTGGCGGCGTTCAACGCAGTGGACTTCGACGACCTGATCCGCTTGCCGTTGCGCATCCTCGAAGCCGACGAGGAAGCGCGCCAGACGTGGCGCGAACGCCTGCGCTACCTGCTGGTGGACGAATACCAGGACACCAACGACGCGCAGTACCGCTTGTTGAAGGTGCTGGCCGGCGACCGCGGCGCAATCACCTGTGTCGGTGACGACGACCAGTCGATCTACGCCTGGCGCGGGGCCAACCCGGAAAATCTCGATCAGCTCGGCCGCGACTGGCCGAACCTGCGCGTGATCAAGCTGGAACAGAACTACCGCTGCGGCAAGCGCATCCTGCGCGCGGCCAACGCGCTGATCGGCAACAACCCGCACCTGCACGCCAAGAAGTTGTGGAGCGAGCACCCCGAAGGGCCCCCCATCCGTGTGCTGGAGTGCCCCGACGCCGAGCACGAGGCTGAACACGTCGCCGCCATCGCCGCGACGCTGGCGGAAAAGTACAAGGCGCGCTGGCACGACATCGCCATCCTGTATCGCGGCAACTTCCAGGCGCGACCGCTGGAAAAGGCGCTGCGCCTCGCACGCATTCCCTATCACCTGACCGGCGCGCTGAGTTTTCTTGATCGCGCCGAGGTCAAGGACATCCTGTGTTATCTGCGCCTGCTGACCAACCCCAGCGACGATGCCGCGTTCCTGCGCGTGGTCAACGTACCCAAGCGCGAAATCGGCGCAACCACGCTGGAAAAACTTGGCCAGCTGGCGCAGAGCCGCCACGGTTCGCTGCTTGACGCTGCGCGCAGCGACGGCGTGCTGCGCCAGCTCTCGCCGCGTCCGGCCGCGGCGCTGGCGAGTTTCGCCAACCTGCTGGACGAATTGCGCAGCGCGTCGCTGCATCAAAGCGCAGCGGACCTGGTGGAAACCATCCTGCAGCGCACGCGCTATGCCGCGCAGATTGTCGCCAGCACGCCGGACGCCGCCTTGCGCGAGCGCCGGCTGGGCAACCTGAAGGAACTGGCAGACTGGTTTCGCGCCATGCACAAGGGCAGCACCAGCGCCGGCGACCTCGCCTCGCAACTGGCCCTGCTCAGCCACGCCGACCGCGACGAACCAGGCAACGCGGTGCGCATGATGACGCTGCACGCAGCCAAGGGCCTGGAATTCCGCTTTGTTTTCATCGTCGGCTGCGAAGACGGCACGCTGCCGCACG
>JBDTIE010000085.1:0-6136 GCA_039936515.1 Rhodanobacter sp.
CGCGCTTGATCAGCAACCACGCCGCGCCGCCGCATGCGGCGCTCAGCAGCAGGAACGCCACGTTCGGCATGCCCGGAATCACGCCCATCACCAGCAGCACCACCGCCGCCACGCCCAGCGCACGCGGCTGGCCGAACACCTGGCCGATGACCTGCTTGCCCATGTCCTGGGATTTGGACACGCGGGTGACGATGATGGCCGCCGCCACCGACAGCATCAGTGCCGGCACCTGTGCCACCAAGCCGGTACCGACCGAGCGCATGGAGCTGGGTTGGGAGGATGTTGCCAGTGTCGACCCGCTGGGCCTGGAAGTCGGCTACCGGCTGATCCCGCTGGTGGACACCCACCAGGGTGGCGAGCTGATGGGCCGCATCAAGTCGGTGCGGCGCAAGCTGTCGCAGGAGCTGGGCTTCCTGGTGCCGGCGGTGCATATCCGCGACAACCTGGACCTTGGCCCCAACGCCTACCGCATCACGCTGATGGGCGTGCCCATGGGCGAGGCGGAGGTACACAACGAACGCCTGATGGCGATCAACCCGGGGCAGGTGCACGGCACGCTGCAGGGCATCGCCACGCAGGACCCGGCCTTTGGGCTGGAGGCGGTGTGGATCGAGAGCGGACAGCGCGAGCTGGCGCAGAGTTACGGCTACACGGTGGTCGATCCGGCCACGGTCATCGCCACGCATCTGTCGCACATCCTGCAGGGCCACGCGCACGAGCTGATCAGCCACCAGGACGTGCAGCAACTGCTGGACCGCCTGGCCGCCACCGCGCCCAAGCTGGTGGAGGACCTGGTGCCCAAGCGCCTGTCGTTGGGCGCGGTGGTCAAGGTGCTGCAAAACCTGCTGGCCGAGCGCGTGCCGATCCGCAACATGCGCAGCATCGTCGAATCCTTGGCGGAACACGCGGTGCAAAGTCAGGATCCCGGCGTGTTGACTGCCGCCGTGCGCGTCGCGCTGGGTCGGCAGATCGTGCAGGAGATCACCGGGCTGGGTACCGAGGTGCCGGTGATCACGCTGGCGCCGGAGCTGGAACAGATCCTCATCACCTCGCTGTCTGCTGGCGGTGGCGTGGCCGGCGCGGCCGTGGAACCGGGGCTTGCCGACCGCCTGCAGCAGAGCGTGGCTGAAGTTGCCAGGCGCCAGGAGGTCAACGGCGAACCGGCGGTTTTGCTGGTTGCACCACAGTTGCGGCCATGGCTTGCGCGCTTTACTCGCCACGTGGCACAGAACCTGCACGTACTTGCTTACAACGAAGTGCCGGACAACCGCCGCGTGCGGCTGGTGCAGGCACTGGGTCGATGAAGAGCAGGGAACACGGAGCACGGAATGGGGAATAGGCAAAGCAAAAATCAACAGCGCCGCGAACTCGTCGTGAGCGGCGGTTCCTGTTCCCTACTCCCCATTCCTCATTCCTGTTTTTTGCGGAGCAAAAAATGAAGATCAAACGTTTCATCGCCGCCGACATGCGCCAGGCCATGAGCCTGGTGCGCGATGAGCAGGGGCCGGAGTCGGTGATCCTGTCCACGCGGCGGCTGGCCGAGGGCATTGAGGTCATCGCCGCCATCGACTACGACGAGTCGCTGGTGAACGAGGCCTCCCGTCATGGCGCCCCGGCCGTGGCAGCAGACAACACCCATGAACGCGCGCGTCCGCCGGCACTGGCATTGGCCGATGCCGCGCCGCAGCCGCTGGCCGCGGTCGCGCCTCGACCGGCGTTCGTGCCCGCGCCGCTGCCACCGCCGCTGCCGCCGCCGCATGTCGAGGCGATGGCGCCAGCCGTCGCCCCCCTGATTGAAGGCGCCACCCGCGAGACCGCGCACCTGCGCGAGGAGCTGGGCAGCCTGCGCGCCATGTTGGAAATACAGTTGTCCAGCCTGGCGTGGAATGACCGGGAACGTCGCCAGCCATTGCAGGCACGCGTGCTGCGCGACATGACCCGCATCGGCATCGAGGCGGATGTGTCGCGCGCGCTGGTGGCCGAGATGCCGGCACAGATGAACGAGGCGCAGGCGCGCTACCTGCCGCTGGGCCTGCTTACGCGCAACCTCAAGGTAACTGGCCGGGCCTTGGCCGATGGCCCGTCGGTCACCGCGCTGGTCGGCCCCACCGGCGTGGGCAAGACCACCACCATCGCCAAGCTCGCCGCGCGTGCGGTGTTGCAGCTGGGCGCCGACCAGGTGGCGCTGGTCAGCACCGATCACTACCGCATTGGCGCGGCGGCACAACTTGAACACTACGGCCGCCTGCTCGGCGTGCGCGTGTACCCGGCCTACGACGCCGAGAGCCTGCGCAAGGTGCTGGAGCTCTTGCGCGACCGGCACACCGTGCTGATCGACACCGCCGGCATTGCCGCCAGCGACCCGCGCCTGGTGCAGCAGATAGAAATCTTCGCCAACGCCGGTGACCTGCGCGTCTGCCTGGTGCTGGCTGCCAATGCGCAGGCGCAGTCGCTGGAGGCGGCGGTGGCTGCCTATCAAACCCTCAAGCCGTGCTCGTGCATCCTGACCAAGCTGGACGAGGCACCGAACCTGGGTGGCGCGTTGTCGGTGCTGATCCGCCAGCGTCTGCCGCTGGACTTCACCACCGACGGCCAGCGCGTGCCCGAGGACATTGCCATGGCCGACGCGCGCAAGCTGGTATGCCGCGCCGCGCAGTCTTCGCGGGGCACGGAAACCGACGACAGCGTGCTCGCCGAGCGCTTCGGCCTGGCGGTGGAAGGCGCATGAACGGAGCATTGGCAATGGATCAAGCCGCGGGCCTGAAGAGCCTGCTGGCAGGTGTTGCGACCGGGGCCGGCGACGAGCCGGCACTGGCCGTTTTGCCCGCTGCCGTGGCGCCGTCAGCGGCCGCGCGCAACGGACCACGTCGACGCTGCCGCGCCATCGCCGTGGCTGGCGGCAAGGGCGGGGTAGGCAAGAGCACGGTGGCGGTGAACCTGGGCATGGCATTGTCCATGGCCGGCAACGACGTGATGCTGCTGGACGCGGACATGGGCCTGGCCAACGTCGATGTGTTGCTGGGCCTGGCGCCCTCGCGGCACATCGGCCACCTGCTGGACGGCACCTGCACGCTGGAGGAGTTGCTGCTTACCGCGCCGCACGGCCTGCGCGTGATTCCGGCCGGTTCCGGCGCGCGGCGTCTGGCGCAACTGGCCAACGGCGAGCACGCGGCGATCATCCGAGCCTTCGACGAGCTGGCGCAGCCGCCGAAATATTTGCTGGTGGATACCGCGGCAGGGCTGTCCGACAACGTGTCGATGTTTGCCGCCGCCGCCGACGACGTGGTGCTGGTGGTGTGCGACGAGCCGGCATCGCTGACCGATGCCTACGCGATGATCAAGGTGCTCAGCCGCGACTTCGGCGTGCGCCGCTTCCGCATGCTGGCCAACATGGTGCAGAACGAGGGCGACGCGCGACAGCTGCATCGCAAGCTGTCGCGCGTGTGCGACCGCTTCCTGGAAGTGGTCATCGATTATTCCGGCTGGGTGCCGCATGACGAGCGTCTGCGCCAGGCAATCCGGCGCCAGTGCGCGGTCGTGGATCTGTGGCCATCGAGCCGCTCGGCGCTGGCATTCAAGCAATTGGCAGGTGCGGTCGATACATGGGCAGAGGCCGAACACGCAGGTCTCGACCGCATCGCTTTCTTTGGTGACCGGACGACTCCGGTCGGTGGGGTGACGATATGAGCGTGGCATTGGAATATTTGCAGCACTCGCGCGAGAGTGCCGACGACCTGGTGCGTCGGCATGCTCCGCTGGTGCGGCGCATCGCCTATCACCTGATGGGCAGGTTGCCATCGAGTGTGGATGTGAGTGACTTGATCCAATCCGGGATGATCGGTTTGCTGGAGGCAGCCAAGCACTTCGCCACCGACCGTGGCGCGAGCTTCGAGACCTATGCCGGTATCCGCATCCGCGGAGCGATGCTGGACGAGTTGCGGCGCACCGACTGGACGCCGCGTTCGGTGCACCGCAAGGCGCGCGAGGTGGCTGAAGTCATCCGCCAGGTCGAGACCGAAACCGGCGCCGAGGCCAGTGACGCGGAGGTCATACGCCGCCTGGGTATCAGTGCCGACGAATATCACCAGGTGCTGGCCGACGCCGCCTGCGTGCGCCTGCTCAGTCTCACCAGTGCTGATGACGGTGACGACAGTTCGGTGATGGACGTGGCCGACGAGGCGGCGCTGGAGCCGTCGCAGGGCATTGAACGCGACGGCATGCGCGAGGCGCTGGCCAGCCAGATCAGCCGCCTGCCCGAACGCGAGCAACTGGTGATGTCGCTGTACTACGAGCAGGAATTGAACCTCAAGGAAATTGGCGTCGTGCTGGGCGTGAGCGAATCGCGGGTATGCCAGATCCACGGTCAGGCGGTCCTGCGGCTGCGCGCGCGGCTCAAGGACTGGCGCGGTTAGAAACTGCACGCAAGCAATGAACCCGGCGCCGCGGCGCCGCACTCGAAAAACGTGGAGAAGGTGTTGGAAAAGAACATGAAAATCCTCGTGGTGGACGATTTCTCCACCATGCGCCGGATCGTCCGCAACTTGCTGATGGAGCTTGGCTTCAGTGGTCCGTTGATTCAGGAGGCCGAGGACGGCGTCAGCGCGCTCGCGATGCTGCGCTCCATGTCGTTCGACCTGGTGGTCACGGACTGGAACATGCCCAACATGTCCGGTATCGACCTGCTGCGGGCGATCCGCGCCGAACCGATATGGAAGGGCCTGCCGGTTCTGATGGTCACCGCCGAGAACAACCGCGACCAGATCATCGCCGCGGCGCAGGCCGGTGTGAACGGCTATGTGGTCAAGCCTTTCAGCGCTGCGACGCTGGAGGAAAAGCTCGTGCGCATCTTCGAACGCCTTGCCGCCAGTGGAGTCAGCGCATGAACACCACCACGCCGCTGGCCATTGACGCCAACCTTCCGCCGCAGTTGCGCGACCTGCTCAACAGCGCCGACGGCGCGGCTTTCGAGCAGGCGCTGGACACCATCGTGCGCCAGCGCGAACAACATCTGTTTCGCGCCCTGGGCCAGCTGGCTCGCGACCTGCACGAGGCCATGCGTCGTCTCGGCGGGGACCTGGCGCACGAGGGCGTTTCCAGCGGCGCCGCCGGTGCCCGCCAGCATCTGCAGGACGTGCTGGAAATGAGCGCGCAGGCGGCCAACCGCAGCCTGGACTTTGCCGAACGCATGCGTCCGCAGGCCGACGCGCTGTCGCAGAACGCCAGCGAGGTGTTGGCATGGACCAGCGGCAATGACGCGGCTGCCGTGCTGGCGCGGCAGGCGCTGGAGTTCGCCGACGCCAGTCGCAGCGGTCTTGCCGACATGGTGCTGTCGCAGTCCTGGCAGGATCTGACCGGTCAACGGGTAAAGAAAGTGACGGCCTTCATCGGGACGGTGGAGTCCTCGTTGCTGGAACTGGTCCGTTTGACTGGCGCGTTGTCCGGCAGCGAGTCGCCTGCCGCCGCCGTGCACGTCTCCAGCCAGGAAGACGCCGATCGCCTGCTCAGCGAATTCGGCTTCTAGGGAACACAGTGACCGCCGAGTTCGACAATGAGCTGCGCCAGGACTTCCTGGTCGAGGCCGGCGAGCTGGTCGAACGGCTGGGTGAGCAGCTGGTAGGCCTGGAGGCGGCGGCCGGCGACGGCGAGCTGCTCAACGCCGTGTTCCGCGCCTTCCATACCGTCAAGGGGGGTGCCGGATTCCTGGCGCTGGAGCCGATGGTCGTCTTGTGCCACCACGCCGAGGACCTGCTCAACGAGGCGCGAAACGGCACCGTGGTGCTCGCGGCCCCGCACATGGACGCGCTGCTTGAAGCACTGGACCTGCTGACAGCGATGATGCGCGCGCTTGCCGACGGCACGGCACTGGCGGTCCCGCCGCCGGCGCTGTTGCAGCGGCTGTTGCCACGACCGCAGCCGCCGCCGGTCGCCGCGCGGGTCGAAACGGCGGTTGACCCCGGCACGGGCGTTGACGACAGCGAGTTCGAGGCATTGCTGGACAATCTTTACGGCACCGGAGCCCCGGGCATCACCGCCCCCGCTCCGGCTGCGGACAAGACCATCAGCGACGACGAGTTCGAGGCATTACTGGATCAACTGCAGGCCGAGCCCGCGGTGGCAGCCGCGCCGATCCCTGTGG
>JBDTIE010000086.1:0-4876 GCA_039936515.1 Rhodanobacter sp.
CACTCGATGACGTTCACCGCCAATCCGCCGCGACTGGTTTCCTTGTATTTGTCCTTCATGTCGCGGCCGGTGTCGCGCATGGTCTTGATCACCTTGTCCAGACTGACGCGGTGCTTGCCGTCGCTCTTCAACGCCATGCGACTGGCGTTGATCGCTTTGACCGAGCCCATGGCGTTGCGTTCGATGCAGGGGATCTGCACCAGGCCGCCGATCGGGTCGCAGGTGAGACCCAGGTTGTGTTCCATGCCGATCTCGGCGGCGTTCTCCACCTGCAGCACGTTGCCGCCGAGCGCGGCGGTGAGACCGCCGGCGGCCATCGAACAGGCCACGCCAACTTCGCCCTGGCAACCAACTTCGGCGCCGGAAATCGAGGCGTTCTCCTTGTACAGGATGCCGATCGCGGCGGCGGTCAGCAGGTAATTGATGATGCCGTCGTCGTTCGCGTTCGGACAAAAGCGCAGGTAGTAGTGGCCAACCGCCGGCACGATGCCGGCCGCGCCATTGGTTGGCGCGGTGACCACGCGTCCACCGGCGGCGTTTTCCTCGTTGACGGCCAGCGCGTACAGGTTGACCCAGTCCAGGATGGTCAACGGGTCCTTCAATGCGGCTTCGGGCTGGTTGCGCAATTCCTTGAGCATGGCTGGCGCACGGCGCGTGACCTTCAGCCCGCCGGGCAACACGCCGGGCGAACGCAGGCCGCGGGCGACGCAGTCGGCCATGGCCTTCCAGATGACCAGCAGGCCCGCGCGGGTTTCCGCCTCCGGCCGCCACACGGATTCGTTGGCCAGCATCAGTTGCGCGATGGTCAACTGGTGCTGCGCGCACAGCGCGAGCATCTGGTCGCCGCTGCGGAACGGATACGGCTGCGCGGTGGTGTCGGCAACGATGCGGTCCTCCGCCGCTTCGTCGGTGTTGACCACGAATCCTCCGCCGACCGAGTAATAGTCGCGCGTGGCCAGTTCCGCGCCCGTCGCGTCGTAGGCAGTAAAGCGCATGCCGTTGGTGTGGAACGGCAGCTTTTGCCGCTTGTTGAAGATCAGGTCGCTCTTCTCGTCGAAGGCGATGTCGCGGCGCCCCAGCAAACGCAGGCGCCCACTGCCGCGAATGCGTTCCAGCGTGGCGGGGATCTGGTCCGGGTCGACGGTGTCCGGGTGCTGACCCTCGAACCCAAGCATCACCGCCTTGTCGGTGCCGTGGCCGCGCCCGGTCAGTGCCAGCGAGCCGTACAACTCGGCACGCACCCGCGCCACACAATCGATGACGCCTTTTTCCTCCAGCCAGTGTTCGGTGAATCGTGCGGCTGCGCGCATCGGCCCCACGGTGTGCGAGGACGACGGCCCAATGCCGATCTTGAACAGGTCAAATACGCTGACGGCCATGGTTTGCCACGGGACGGGAGGAAGAAACCACTATTCTAGTGGTCGTCCCCACCCGGCAGTCAGTACGCCCAAGCATGGCCCGCTTCGTCCTGTATCAACGCGACTATTGCCACCTGTGCGACCAGGCCGTGGCGGTGCTGGCGCAAGCCCGCGCACCGGACTTTGACAGCATCTGGGTTGACGACTCGGTCGAGGCCGAAACCCGCTACGGCACTCGCGTACCGGTCCTGCGCGACACGCAGAGCGGCCGCGAGCTGGATTGGCCGTTCGACGCCACCGCGGTAGGCGCGTTCTTCGAACGGCTCTGATACAAGAAGAGCCAGCCGCGGCGTGACCCCCGTCAGCTGGTCGCGCGCGCTGTCCAGACAAGCTTTGAAAGCTGGGCGTCGTGCCGAATACTATGCTGGCGCTGTCGACCGGTTTTTTGGCAAGGTGACGAGCAGTCGCGTCGCGCGGACGCCAACCAGGGGTTGGGTGTCGGCTTGGGGCTATGGGGACAGCGGGGAAACGCATGCGCGCACCTTTTGTGCTGGGGGTTTTGCTGGCCGTCGTTGCCTCGACAGGCACTGCAAAAGCCACTGTGCCCGTTGCAGTTCCCGCACCGCGCCCAAGCGCTGCGGCGGATATCGTGGCCACGCCGCAATTTCGCCGCTACGGCGCGGCGGATGGCATCCCGAGCGGATCGATGTACGCCGTCGCGCAGGATCACAAGGGTTTGATGTGGTTTGCGGGCGCGGGCGGACTGGTGCGCTTTGACGGCGTCGACTTCAAGGTCTTCCGGCATTCGGCGACAGATGCCGGGTCGCTGCCGGACAACGACCTGTTCGCCCTGTTCATCGATCGCGACGACAGGGTCTGGGCCGGTGCCATGAGCGCCGGGCTGATCTCCTACGAGCCCGCGACCAACCAGTTCGAAAATTGGCAGCACAACCGCGACGTCGCCACCAGCCTGGCCAACGACGAGGTGTGGAGCATTGCGCAGACCGCCGATGGACGTCTGTGGGTAGCCACCCAGGGCGGTCTGGAGCGCATGCAACCGGACCACCGCGGCTTCGAGCACATGACGCTGGAGGTCAACGGCAAGGCCACCTCCTTCGGCGTGACGCGCGCACTGTTGGCCGAGGCGGACGGACGTTTGTGGATCGGCACCGAGAACGGCCTGTACCTGCGCCAGGCCGACGGCGCGATCAGCCGCGTGCCCGTGGCCAGCACCTTCACCGGCAAGATCGGCATGGTCTGGCATATCGAAGGCGGTGGGGACGAAGTGCGCGTGGCGGTCACCGGCGGCTTGCTGGTGATCGGCGCCGATGGCGTGGCTCGACCGCTGGCGCCAGCGACGCTTGCGCAACAACGCATCCTCAGCAGCGCGCGCGATCGCCAAGGCCGGTTGTGGATGGGCAGCCTGACCGGCTTGTTGCTGGATGACGGCAAGCAGCCAATGCAGCACATCGGCGGTCAATCCCTGCTGCCTGGTGGCCTGCCGACTGATCACCTGTGGCAGGTTTTCCGCGATCGGGAAGGCGGGCTGTGGCTGACCTTTGACCAGTTCGGCATTGCCTACCTGTCCCCCGGCTGGACCGGCGTTGCGCGCTACACGCACATCCCCGACCAGCCGGCAAGCCTGCAGGACACGGCCGCGTTGTCGGTGCGCGAAAGCCGCGATGGCAAATTGTGGGTAGGCGGCATCGGTGGTTGGGTGGACAAGCTCGATCCGCGCACCGGCGCAGTCGAGCATGTCGTACGCAACCTGGGCACCAGCGTCATCTCCATGCTGGAAGACGACAAGGGGCGACTGTGGATGACCACGCCCGGTCGCATGCTGGTTTACGCCAATGGCCACGTCACCGCCGCGCGCGCGACCTCCGGCACGCTGCGGCCCAATGCGCTGGCGGCCGATGCCAAAGGCCAGATTTACGTTTCATCCTGGGGTAGCGGTGTCTTGGCCGTGGACGCCGCCCGGCTGACCGCCACCCCGCTGGTGCCGGCGGAGCGTCTGGGTGGCACCGGAACCTCGGCGCAGTTGTCCTCGCATGCGGGCAGCGTCTGGTACGGCAACCTGGTCGGCTTGCAACACATCGACGAGCACGGCCGCATCGACTTCGTGCCCGGCATGCCCCAGCAGGAAATCCAGGGTTTCGATTTCGACCCGGCCGGAGGCATCTGGACCCTCAACGCGCAGTCGCTGGATCACTACCGCCTGATTGATGGCGCAGCCACGGCCGATGATCACCTGGACCTCAGCGGCAAGAGCTTCGCCTACGACCTGCGCGGCTTGCGCGTGGACCTGCAAGGCGGGGTGTGGCTGCTCGGCGACCCCGGACTGTGGCACTTTGATCCGGCAACTCGTCAGTTCACGCGCTTCGGGCCGGCGCAGGGATTGACCAACGCCGAATTCAGCAATGGCTCCAGCATCATGAACGCCAAGGGCATCATCTTCGCCGCCACCGGTGGTGGGGTCATGGGCTTTCGGCCGGCCGAGCTGCTTGCGGTGGCGGCGCCCGATGCCGCGCCGCCGCTCACCGTCACCGACGTCGTCGTGCGGCGAAACGGCCAACTGCAGACGTTGGCGCCGGACCAGGCAGTCATCCACTTGCAGTGGGACGACCGCGACTTGCGCATCAATGTGCGCTTGGCGTCGTACCTTGACCCCACGGCCAACCGCTACCGGTTCTGGCTGCACGGGGTCGATACCAGCTGGGTGGGCGGCACCAGCCAGGGCCAGCGCGAGTTTTCCGCATTGCGCGCCGGCGACTACACGCTGGAGGTCCAGGCCGCGGGCCCGGACGGCAAGTGGCACGCGCTGGCGCAAAAGCTGCGCATCGCCGTGCAGGCGCCGCCGTGGACGCGCTGGTGGGCATGGGCGCTGTACGCACTGGTCGCGATGCTGGCGGTCGGCGCGCTGCTGATCGGATGGCGCCGGCGCCTGACAACGCGCCATCACCTGCAGATGCTGGAGCAGCAGCGGCGCATGGCCGAAACCGCCAATGCGGCAAAAACGCAATTTTTGGCCACGCTGAGCCACGAGATCCGCACGCCAATGACCGGCGTGATGGGCATGGCCGAGCTGTTGCTGGGCACGCCGCTCGATCGCCAGCAGCAGGATTACACGCGCACGTTGCAACGCTCCGGTGCCATGCTGCTGAAGCTGCTCAACGACGCTCTGGACCTGTCGCGTATCGAAGCCGGGCGGCTGGAGCTGGACCATGCCCCGTTTGCTCCGCGCGACCTGCTCGATGAGGTCATGGACCTGGAGTGCGGACAGGCCCAACTGAAAGGCGTCGACCTGCGCCTGGAGGCCGACGCCAACCTGCCCGCGCTGGTGGTGGGCGACATGTTGCGTATCAAGCAGGTCCTGCTCAACCTGGTCAACAACGCCCTCAAGTTCACCGAACACGGCACGGTCACGTTGGTGGCACAGGGCGTGGCCGAGGGCGTGCTGTTCAGTGTCAGCGACACCGGTCCGGGCATACCCGAAGCCAGCCGCGCGCGCTTGTTCC
>JBDTIE010000087.1:0-3171 GCA_039936515.1 Rhodanobacter sp.
CCAGCGCTTTGAGCAGCTCGCCGGACCGCAGCGCGCTGCCGGCAGCGGCCTGGGCCTGGCCATCTGCCGCGAGCTGGTCAACATGATGGGCGGCAGCATCGAGGTGGAGTCGCGCATCGAAGGCGGCAGCACCTTCCATGTGCGCCTGCCGCTGGCCCAGCCGCCAGCCGACGCGGCCGTGCTGCATATCGGCGGCGGCCACGCGCAGCATTGCCGCGTGCTGCTGGTGGAAGACGACGTGATCGTCGCGGCCGTTATCCGCGGACTGCTGCACGCCCAAGGCCATGAGACAACCCACGTCATCAATGGCTTGGCCGCGCTGGCGGAACTGGCGCATGCCACCTTCGATGTCGTTCTGCTGGACCTGGACCTGCCCGCGGTCGATGGCTTCCAGATCGCGCGCCTCATCCGCCAGCGCGAGGACGACGGGCGGCGACTGCCGATCGTCGCCGTCACCGCGCGCACCGGCAGCGACGACGAGGCCCATGCACGCGCCGCCGGCATGGACGGGTTCCTGCGCAAGCCGCTCAGCGGTGAACAGTTGGCCGATGCGTTGGCGCGCGTGCTGTGGGCGGCGGATCCGACGCCGAACTGAGGCTTACATATCGAATTTCTTCAATGCAAAGCCGCGCCGCTGGTATTCGCGCCAGCGTTCCCGCGACCCTTCGCGCTCGGCCGCGTCGGCGGCCACCACCTCCAGCACGCGCTCGAAATTGCCCGGCGCGCAAGCCTCGCGCAGGTTGATCACCAACGGCCGATCCGGCGTATCCACATCCGGCGGGGCGATCAGCACAGCGGTGTGCTCGTCGTCATCGTCACCGACCAGCTGGTGCGGGATCAGCGTGTCCTCGTCGAACGCCCACAACAGGTCGTCCAGCGCATCGGCCTGGGCAAAATCACGCGCAAGGATCAAGGTTGGCTGTTGCGCCACGAAGGCCTTCTTCGTCAGCTCGCACACCAGCAACAGCGGTTGCTCGCGAAAGCGCGGTTTGTCGATCAGGTAAAAGTCGGCACGCATGGCGGCATGGGCAGTTCAGGGTCACCGAAGTGTAGCGGCTTGCTGGCACGGGCTTGCCGGCACGCACGTCCGTTCCAGCGCAAACCCGCCGCGGCGCTGGCCGTCCGTTACAATGGCCGGTTCGCATCAAACGACGAGCCCATGTCCTCGCAACTGCAAGAAACCCGCCGCCGGCGCACGTTTGCCATCGTCAGCCATCCGGACGCGGGCAAGACCACGCTGACGGAAAAACTGCTGCTGTTTGGCGGCGCTATCCAGATGGCTGGCGCGGTCAAGGGCCGCAAGGCAGCCCGGCACGCGACGTCGGACTGGATGGCGCTGGAACGTGAGCGCGGCATTTCGGTGACCTCCTCGGTGATGCAGTTTCCATATGACGGACGGATCATCAACCTGCTCGATACCCCTGGCCACGCGGATTTTTCCGAAGACACCTATCGGGTGCTGACCGCCGTGGACTCGGCTCTGATGGTGATCGACTGCGCCAAGGGCGTGGAGGAGCGCACCATCAAGCTGATGGAGGTATGCCGGCTGCGCGACACACCGATCATGACCTTCATCAACAAGCTCGACCGCGAAGGCCGCCCGCCGATTGAGCTGATCGACGAGGTCGAGTCGGTGCTGGGCATCGCCTGCGCGCCGATCACCTGGCCCATCGGCATGGGCAAGCGATTGAAGGGCGTTTACCACCTGGTGCGCGACGAGGTGCACGTGTTCGAGCCCGGGCGCAATCACACGCGCCAGGACTCCACCATCTTCAAGGGTCTGGATGCGCCCGGCGTGCTGGACAAGATCGGCACCGAAGCCATGCGTGAACTGCGCGAAGAACTTGAGCTGGTTCAGGGCGCGGCGCCGGCGTTCGACAAGGACGAGTATCTGGCCGGCCGGCAGACCCCGGTGTTCTTCGGTTCGGCAGTCAACAACTTCGGCGTGCAGCTGCTGCTGGACTTCTTCACCGAGCACGCGCCGTCGCCGCATCCACACGCTACCACCACCCGCGTCGTGCAGCCGCAAGAGCAGGCGCTGACCGGCTTTGTATTCAAGATCCAGGCCAACATGGACCCGGCGCACCGCGACCGGGTGGCGTTCATGCGCGTGTGCTCGGGCACCTACACCGGCGGCATGAAAATGCTGCAGACGCGGACAAAAAAGGAAGTGCGCATTGCCAACGCGCTGACCTTCATGGCCTCGGACCGCGAGATCGTGGAGACCGCCTACCCCGGCGACGTGATCGGCCTGCACAACCACGGCACCATCACCATCGGCGACACCTTCACCGAAGGCGAGCCGCTGCAGTTCACCGGCATCCCCAATTTCGCGCCCGAGCTGTTCCGCCGCGCGCACCTGCGCGACCCGCTGAAGATGAAGGCTTTGCACAAGGGCCTGGCGCAACTGTCCGAGGAAGGTGCCACGCAGTTCTTCCGCCCGTTGATGAGCAATGACCTGATCCTGGGCGCGGTCGGCGTGCTGCAGTTCGAGGTGGTCGCCTACCGCTTGAAGGACGAATACAACGTCGACGCCAGCTTCGAGGCGGTGGCGGTGAGCACCGCGCGCTGGGTCCACTGCGACGACGAGCGCAAGCTGGAGGAGTTTCGCGAGAAGAACGCGATGAACCTGGCGCTGGACGGTGCCGGTGAGCTGGTCTATATCGCGCCCACGCGGGTCAACCTGCAGCTGGCGCAGGAGCGCTGGCCGATGGTGCGTTTTGCCAACACGCGCGAACACGCGGCGGCCGCCAGCGTTTGAGCCCGCCTTGCCCGGCATGACAGCCGTCACTACGCAGCGTGACGGCTGACCGCTAACCTGCGCCGATCGCAGATCAAAGAATCAGTCCATGCCGCAACCGTCGATCGCCTTCGTCCCGCCTGCCGACGCACCGACGTGGCAACGCCGCCTGGTGTACTCACCGCTGGCGCGCATCGTGATCTTCGTTGCGCTGTTCGGCGCGCTGAACGTCGTCGCCATCGCCGCACTGCACCTGCTTGGCTGGGACAGCAAGACCTCACCACCACTGCAGCAAGCGCTCACCCAGTTCGTGGTCCGCGCGCTGCTACCGCTGCTTGCCTACCTGATCCTGGTGAAGTGGATAGAGCGCCGCCGGATCAGTGAGCTTGCGCCGGCCACGCTGATTCCACGCGGTTTGCTGGGAGTGGTTT
>JBDTIE010000088.1:0-7235 GCA_039936515.1 Rhodanobacter sp.
CCGGCGGCGAAGTAGCTGCCCCATGTGACGGCACGGATGCCACCCGCAGCCCGGCCGCGCGTGGGCGGGATACCTTCCGTGCGATAATTCCCGGTTCGTGTCGCCATCGGCGGCACGCGGCCGCTCACCGCGTGGTGGTGGCATTCGTTCAACAGGCCGCCCGCGTTCCATGGAATTGATCCGCAACTTCTCCATCATTGCCCATATCGACCACGGCAAATCCACGCTGGCTGATCGCATCATCCAGCTTTGCGGCGGCTTGAGTTCGCGCGAAATGGATGCGCAGGTGCTCGACAGCAATCCCATCGAACGCGAGCGCGGCATCACCATCAAGGCGCAGTCGGTGTCACTGCCGTACACCGCGCACGATGGCAAGACCTACCAGCTCAACTTCATCGACACTCCAGGGCACGTGGACTTCAGCTATGAAGTCAGCCGCTCACTGGCCGCCTGCGAAGGAGCGTTGCTGGTGGTTGACGCCGCGCAAGGCGTGGAAGCGCAGTCGGTGGCCAACTGCTACACCGCAGTGGAGCAGGGGCTGGAGGTGGTGCCGGTACTGAACAAGATCGACCTGCCGACCGCAGACGTCGAAAAGGTGAAGGCCGAGATCGAGGCGGTCATCGGCATCGATGCCACCGATGCCATTGCCATCAGCGCCAAGACCGGACTCAACGTGGAGGCTGTGCTTGAGGCGATCATCGCCCGCATCCCGCCACCCAAGCCACGAGATACCGACCGCCTGCAGGCATTGATCATCGACTCGTGGTTCGACAATTATCTTGGCGTGGTGTCGCTGGTGCGCATCATGCAGGGCGAGATCCGTCCCGGCGACAAGCTGCTGGTGATGTCCACCGGGCGCACACATGAAGTGGCCGAGGTGGGCGTGTTCACGCCCAAGCGCAAGAAGCTCGACCATTTGGGTGCAGGCGAGGTTGGCTGGATCAACGCGGCCATCAAGGACGTGCACGGCGCTCCGGTCGGTGACACGCTGACCCAGGCCGGCAAGCCGGCCGCACATCCGCTGCCGGGCTTCCAGAAGATGCAGCCGCGAGTGTTTGCCGGGCTGTTTCCAGTGTCTTCGGACGATTACCCGGCGCTGCGCGAGGCGCTGGACAAGCTGCGCCTGAACGATGCGGCGATGTTCTTCGAGCCCGAATCATCCGAAGCCATGGGCTTTGGTTTTCGCTGCGGATTCCTCGGCATGCTGCACATGGAGATCGTGCAGGAGCGCCTGGAGCGCGAATACGACCTCAACCTGATCAGCACCGCGCCGACAGTTGTGTATGAGGTGCTCAAGTCCGACGGCTCGATCCTGATGCTGGACAATCCGTCCAAGCTGCCGTCGTCGCCGCAGGTGCAGGAAATCCGCGAGCCGATCATCGTCGCCAACATCCTGACGCCGGCGGACTACATCGGCAATGTCATCACCCTGTGCGAGGAAAAGCGCGGCGTGCAACGTTCCATCCAGTATCTGGCCACCCAGGTGCAGATCAGCTACGAAATGCCGCTGGCGGAAGTGGTGATGGATTTCTTCGACCGCCTGAAGTCGGTATCGCGCGGCTATGCGTCGATGGACTACCACTTTGACCGCTTCGAGGCCGGCCCATTCGTGCGCACCGACGTGCTGATCAACGGTGAGCGCGTGGATGCGCTGAGCCTGATCATGCATCGCAGCTACGCCGATCGTCGGGGTCGCGAGCTGGTGGAGCGCATGAAGGACCTGATCCCGCGCCAGCAGTTCGACGTGGCGATCCAGGCCGCGGTAGGCGCGCAGATCATTGCCCGCTCCACGGTCAAGGCGCTGCGCAAGAATGTCCTGGCCAAGTGTTATGGCGGCGACGTCAGCCGCAAGAAGAAGTTGCTGGAAAAGCAAAAAGAAGGCAAGAAGCGGATGAAACAGGTCGGTCGCGTGGAGATTCCGCAGGAAGCCTTCATGGCCGTGCTGAAGGTAGACAAGTAGGGGATTCGGAATACGGGATTGGGGATTCGCAACCGCTGCTTTCACGAATTCCCGTCCCGACGTACGGATCTTGCCCAAGGAGCAACACATGGATTTTGATTTCTCGGCGATTCTGCTGGCGCTCACCGTGGTGTTTGGCGTGGTGTGGGGACTGGATCGCGCATTGCTGTACAAGCGGCGCAAGGCCAGGCTCGACGCTGCAGGCCGTGAATACCGCGATCCGGTGGTGGTGGACTGGGCGCGATCGCTGTTTCCAGTGGTTCTGGTCGTGCTGCTGCTGCGCTCGTTCGTGGCCGAACCGTTCCGCATCCCTTCCGGGTCGATGATGCCGACGCTGGACGTGGGCGACTTCATCCTTGTCAACAAATTCGCTTATGGCCTGCGCGTGCCGGCGTTCAACAACAAATTCGTTGACCTGGGCGAACCCAAGCGCGGCGACGTGGTGGTGTTCCGCTTCCCCGGCTACTTGTGCCCCACCGTCGACGGCCTGGTACGCAGCGGCGACATCAGTTGCAGCGATCCGCACGCGCCAGTGCCGCAGCAAAACTGGATCAAGCGTGTGATTGGTTTGCCCGGTGACAGCATCGAGGTGCACGGTGCGGACCTGATCGTCAACGGCGTGCGCGTGAAGGCGGATGAGATCGGCACGTATGTCGGCAACCCGGAGCGCACCGTGGAGCAGACCATGCTCGACATGGGCGCCACGGTATGGACCGAGCACCTGGGGGGCGTCGATCACGCCATCGCGCGCATGCCCGCCTACACCACGCCCAGGTCCATTCCCAATGAGCGCGTGCCATCCACGGTGCCGGCCGGCTGTTATCTGGTGATGGGCGACAACCGCAATGACAGCCTGGACAGCCGCTGGTGGGGCTGCATGCCGGAGAAAAACCTTGCCGGCAAGGCCTTCCTGATCTGGATGAGCTGGAAAGGCCTGCATACCGGCGGCGTCGACTTCTCACGCATCGGCACGGTCATTCACTGACACGCGTTATGCCGCGCAGGCAAACAATGCGAGAATCGCCGCGTCGGTGACGCGTCCAGGGCGCGGTGCCACGACATTCAACCGGGGAATCGCCGCATCTGGCGGCATAGCGAGGGGACAGATGAAATCCAGGCAGTCAGGCATCACCTTGATCGGTTTTCTCATCGTCGTGGCCGTGGTCGGCTTCTTCGGCTACACGGCGATGAAGCTGCTGCCGTCGTATTCGGAATACATGGGCGTGGTCAAGAGCATGAACCAGGTGGCCGAAACCGGTACCGCCGGCCGTACCCTGGACGACATGCGCCGCGAGCTCATGTTCAAGATGAACTTCCAGTACGTGGATGACGCCACCATCAAGCCGGCGAACATCACGCTGCTGCGTACAGCCGATGGCGTCAGCACCTTGCATGTGGCCTACGACAAGAAGATCCCGTTCATGTACAACATCGACTTCCTGCTGCATTTCGAAAAGGGCGTTCCGATCAAGAGCACCGCTACGCAGTAGTCCCGCGTTGGACCTGACCTACCGTTTTGCCGACCCGGCGCTGGCCGAGCTGGCGCTGACCCACCGCAGTGCCGGGCGGCCGAACAACGAGCGGCTTGAATTCCTCGGCGACGCGTTGCTCGGCGCGATCGTCGCCGAGATGTTGTTTGCCGCGCATCCGAAGGCCAGTGAAGGCGAGTTGTCCCGCCTGCGCGCGCAACTGGTGTGCGGGACGGCGCTGGCCGTGCTTGGCCGTGAGCTGGAGCTGGGCGACAAGTTGAAGCTGGGTCCGGGCGAATTGAAGAGCGGCGGCTACCGCCGTGATTCCATCCTGGCCGACGCGGTGGAGGCGATGATCGCGGCGGTGTATCTGGACGGCGGCTTTGCCGCCTGCCGTGACGTCGTGCACGGCCTGTTTGCGACACGCATCGCGGCGCTGCAGCGTTCGTCAAAGGACGCCAAGACCCGGCTACAGGAGTACCTGCAGGCTGATGGTTGGCCGCTGCCGGTGTACGAACTGACCGCCAGCCACGGCGAGGACCACGACAAGACCTTCGACGTGCGTTGCTCCATTGGCGAGCCGCTGGCAATCAGCGTGGAGGCCAGCGCCAGCAGCCGCCGCGCCGCCGAGCAGGATGCGGCGGAAGCCTTGCTGGTGCAACTTCAGGCGGCAAAGCATCCGGCCGCGTGAGAAGGCCCACTGCGTCAGGCCGCCTCGATGCCGCCGTGACTGCGCTCGAACAGTTCCAGTTGGCGCCAGCGGTTGACCACGGTGCAGAAAAGCTCCGCCGTGCGCTCGGCGTCGTAAACCGCCGAGTGCGCCTCGCGGCTGTCGAACGCATGTCCGGCCGCCAGCACGGCCTTGCTCAGCACGGTCTGGCCATATGCCAGGCCACCCAGGCTCACCGTGTCGAAACAGCTGAAGGGATGGAACGGGTTGCGCTTGTAGCCACAACGCATCACCGCCTGGTTGATGAATCCCAGGTCGAAAGACGCATTGTGCCCCACCAGTATCGCGCGCTGGCAGCCGGCCTCGCGCACGGCCTCGCGCACGGCGTGGAAGATCAGCTCCAGCGCCAGGCGCTCGTCCAGCGCACCGCGTAGCGGGTTGTATGGATCAATGCCGGTGATTTCCAGCGAGCGCGGATCCAGGTTGGCGCCGGGAAACGGCTCCACGTGCGTGGATACCGTCGGCAGCGGGCGCATGAAGCCACTATCGTCCATGCCCAGCGGAATGGCGGCAATCTCCAGCAGCGCGTCGCGCAGGTGATCAAAGCCGCCGGTTTCCACATCCACCACCACCGGCAGGAAGCCACGGAAGCGTTCGGCCATGAGCAGCGTGGCGCTGTTGTTGGATATTTCCATCCGGCCAGCATATCAGGGCCAATCGCGCCGCCAGGCGCGACGGCGCGCACGCCAGCGTCAGCGATTGTCCAGCGTGACGCCAGTCAGTAGGCCGCGGGCGAGCATGCTGCATTGGCGCCGGTACAACAGCAATTGCCATTGCCGTCCGCCAATCTGCCGCCACAGCACTGCCGCGCGCACGGCCGCCAGCAGGTTGGTGCGGATTTTCTCCACCATGGCAGTCTGTTGCAGGTGTTCCGGATTGCCGCTGACCATCACCCGCGGCCGCAGGCTCGACAAAATGTTGGTGTACAGCTCGGCCAGACGGCCCGTGACCTGGCTGGAATCCTGGCCGAAATGCTCGACCTGGCGCTGGGTGGCGACAATGCCCGTCTGCAACTTGTCCAGCAGGTCGGGGTGGCCGGTCAGGCTGCGCTCGAGGCGCATTACCGTGACCGCCATCTTGGTCACGGACATGTCGCGCTCGCTTTCGTCCAGCTGCGCAACCAGCGCGCGCAAACCCACCCGCAGGTTGGCCACGCCGCCAAACACCGCGACCACCGAAGGCGCATCGATGCGGAACACGCTGGCCACGCCGGCCTCCATCGCGCTTTCGTCGCAGTGCCCGTCGGTCGCCAGTTGCTGGGTAAGCGCGCAAGCCTGGAACAACCCGGCCAGCGCGATCACGCGTTCCTCGTTCATCGCAAAGGTGTCAAACACGGTGATGCGGTTCTCCGGCAAGTGCATTGGCTGTGGAGCTCGGCGGCGCGATGGGCGCCAGCCCACCGAACGCAGCGTCGGTGGCGTTGATCACGGCCCCGCCCAGGCAAGTCTGGCCAGCGTAGAGCACCACCGATTGTCCAGGCGTGACGGCCCGTTGCGGTTTGTCGAAATGCACCTCGATGCCATTGACGTCGAGGCTGACGACGCAGTCCTGGTCGGCTTGCCGATAGCGGGTCCGCGCGGTGCAGCGAAATTGCGCGGCAGGCGCGACCCCGGCGACCCAGCTTGGATCGGTGGCGTGCAGGCGCCGCGATTGCAGCCAGCGGTTCTCGCCACCTTGCGCCACAAACAGGATGTTCTCCGCCACGTCCTTGCCCACGACGTACCACGGCTCGCCACTGGTACCGTGCCGGCCGCCAATGCCCAGGCCGTTGCGCTGGCCCAGGGTGTAATACATGGCGCCCTGGTGGGTGCCAACACATTCGCCAGCCGGCGTGCGCAACTCACCGGGCTGGGCCGGAATGTAGCGGGACAGGAAGCCGCGGAAGTCGCGCTCGCCGATGAAACAAATGCCGGTGGAGTCCTTTTTGCCGGATGTCGCCAGCTGCGCCGAGTCAGCCAGCGCGCGCACCTCGGCCTTTTGCAGGTGGCCGATCGGAAACAGCGTGGCTGCCAGTTGATGCTGGCCAAGCGTGTGCAGGAAATAGGTCTGGTCCTTGCCGCTGTCGACGCCGCGCAGCAGCTGGTAGCGGCCGTCGGCCTCGCCCACGCGTGCGTAATGACCGGTGGCGATCTTGTCGGCTCCCAGCGCCTGCGCTTCGTCCAGGAAGATCTTGAACTTGATCTCGCGATTGCACAACACGTCCGGATTGGGCGTGCGCCCGGCCCGATACTCGTCCAGGAAATGAGCAAACACGCCGTCCCAGTACTGCGCGGAGAAATTCCGGGCATGGAATGGCACGCCCAACTGGCCGCAGACAGTCACCGCATCCTTGCGGTCGGTGTCGGTGGTGCACGGCGCGGCGCGCTCGTCCTCCTCCCAGTTCTGCATGAACAGGCCTTCGACCTGGTGTCCGGCGCGCTGCAGCAGCAATGCGGCGACGGATGAATCCACGCCGCCAGACACGCCCAACATGACTTTCATGCCATCTGTCCGGGCGGTAGCCAGCGCAGCACATCCAGTGGCATCCGCTGGCCGGCGAGCCAGGCATCGATGCCTGGCAGGATCAGCGGACTGCGCAGGCGACTACCCAGCGCCGCGATCTGCTCGCGCGTCAGCCACAGCGCGCGGGTGATGTCCGCGTCCAGCGCACGCGTGGCATCGTGTCGCAGCGCACGCGCGGCGAAACTGAAGCGCAACACCATGTCGCCATGTTCAGTGCTGCGCCATTGCTGTACACCGATGAAGTGCTGCAGTTCCACATGCCAGGCGGTTTCTTCCAGTGTTTCGCGTACCGCGGCGGCGCACAGGGTTTCGTTGTCTTCCAGGTGACCTGCCGGCTGGTTGAACATCGCCACGCCGTTGATGTCCTCTTCCACCATCAGGTAGTGGTTGCCGCGCGCGACGATGCAGGCCACGGTGACATGTGGCCGCCAGGGCAGGGCGGACGGAGCGGACACGGACATGCGTTGCGGCACTGGAAAAACCGCCATTGTGCCATTACATCTGTCCGCAGTCGTGCGCACAGGGCCCAGCGCGCCGCAGCGTATCATTGCCGCCGGAAGCGCAACTTTCTCAA
>JBDTIE010000089.1:0-16773 GCA_039936515.1 Rhodanobacter sp.
GGCCTCAACGCGATCTATCCGGAACACTTCCCGTGCGACGCGGTCGCGCTGGACACCGCCTACTTCTGCCGCTTCTCGTTCCCGGCGATGAGCGCGCTGGCCTCGCGCATCCCAGCCGTGCAGCAACATCTGTTCCGCATGCTCAGCAAGGAGCTGGGCACCGCCTCCTTGCTCGCCGGCGATCACAGCGCCGACGAACGCGTCGCGGCGTTCCTGATGGACCTTGCCGCCCGCTATGCGGCACGCGGCTTCTCCGGCACGCGTTTTCGCCTGAGCATGTCGCGCGGCGACATCGCCAATTACCTGCGTCTTGCGGCAGAAACCGTCAGTCGCGTGCTCAGCCGCTTCCGCAGCCAGGGCCTGATCCAGATCGAAGGTCGCGAACTGCAGTTGCTGGCTCCGCAAAAGCTCGCCGCCATCGGCCACGCATTGCTGCCAGCGTAGGTCTTCTCGCAGCAAGCGCATGGCGGACACTGCCCGCCTCATGCCCTGGGGTCACGAGCTAAATCGGGGAGCTGCACCGACTGACGCAAATCATGGGTGTCGCGTAAGCCATCGTGGCAAGATGGAGAATCATTCGCATCTGGACAGCCGTACATGGCGCAACCTTCAATCGACCGGCAACCCGCGGCGACGTTTGCCGACTTGCCGGCGCTGCTGGCATCGGCGCCACATCGGGTGCTGTTTCTGGCCGGGGCAGTCGCGGTGTTGCTGACCATGGCATGGTGGGCCGTGGAGCTGACGTGGATGTTCGGTATCCCGCTGGGTGCCTGGCCACAGCCGACCATCCCGGCCGCGTACGCGCACGGCATGTTGATCCAGTTCGGCATGTTTCCGCTGTTCATGTTTGGCTTTCTGCTGACGGTTTTCCCGCGCTGGATGAACCAGCCGGCGCTGCGTCGGGCGCAGTACGTGCCGGTCGCGGCGTGTATTTTTGGCGGCTACGTCCTGGCGCATGTCGGGCTGCTCAACCTGCCGCTGCTGCTGAATCTGGGCTTCATCGTCATGCTGCTGGGCTACCTGGTCGGCATCGTCACGTTGGCGCGCGTGCTGCGCGCGGCCAGCAACCGTATTGATCACGCCAAGTCGTGCCTGTTCGCGCTGTGCCTGGGCGCGTTGGGGTTGATCGCGTTCATCGCGTTCCTGTTTGGCGCGCCCGATGCTTGCGCGCAATTGGCCATCCGCATCGGCACGTTCGGTCTGCTGCTGCCGATATTCTTCACCGTGACCCATCGCATGCTGCCGTTTTTCACCGGCAACGTCGTTGCCGGCTACAAGGCCGTGCGCCCACGCTGGAGCCTGCCGGTGGTATGGCTGCTGCTGCTGGCGCACCTGCTGCTGGACTGGCGCGGCGCATTGGGCTGGTTGTGGCTGGTGGACATCCCGCTGGCACTGGTGTTTGCCTGGCACGCGCTGGCATGGCAGCCGTGGAAGGCGATGGGCAAAGGCCTGGTTGCCGTATTGCATCTGGCATTTGCATGGCTTCCGGTTGCCTTCGCCCTGTACGCGGTCCAGGACGTGATCTACGCCACCCGTGGCGAGTTGCTGTTCCTGCGCGCGCCGCTGCACGCGTTGGCGATTGGCTATTTCGGTTCGATGCTGGTGGCGATGGTCACGCGCGTGACGCAGGGCCACTCGGGCCGGCCGCTGGAAATGGGCAGGGTGGCGTGGCTTTGCTTCGCTCTGCTGCAGGTGGTCGTGCTGCTGCGCCTGCGCGCCGAGTTTCCCACCGGTGCGGATTTCAACCCGTACTTCTGGCTGGTGATCGCCGCCTATGGCTGGCTGTTGGCCTTTGCACCGTGGGTGCTGCGCTCGGCGTGGATCTACCTGACTCCGCGCCGCGACGGCAAGCCTGGCTGAGCCGGTACCGCGGCCACTGACCTGCATCAACGCGGCGTCGCAGGCTGGCGCGCAGACTTGAGCGCTGAAGCTTCTGGAGTAGACGCGTGGCCGCCTGGTATCCGTGGATTGTCCTTGTGCATCTGGCTTGCGCCATCATCTTCGTTGGCGCGGTGACGTTCGAGGTGCTGGTCATCGAGGGCCTGAAAAAGCACTTTGACATCACCACCATGCAACGCATCGAACAGGCGGTGATGAGCCGTGTGCGCAGCTTTATGCCGGTGGTGGTGGTGCTGCTGTTCGCCAGCGGCTTCGTGGTGTTTGATATTCGTTGTGACGGCCTGACCTGCGTTGGCTCGCGCTTCGGCAACTGGCTGTTGCTCAAGGTCGCGCTGGCCTTTGCCGTGCTTGGCGTTTTCGTCAATGCCATGTGGGCCATGCGCCACGGCAGGATGGACGTGTGCCGATTCCGCCACACGCACCGCATCGTGCTGGCGTTGATGGTCGGCATCGTCTTCTTGGCCAAGACCATGTTCTACTTGTAATCCATCCCCACAATCGAGGTGCAACGTGTCCAATGTCACTTTCAAGGGTCAGCCGGTCACGGTTGACGGCCAATTCCCCGCGGTCGGCGCGAGCGTACCGGCGTTCCGCCTGGTGAAAACCGATTTGTCCGACGCGGCCCTGGCCGACTACGCCGGCAAGCGCAAGGTGCTGAACATCTTTCCCAGCGTGGACACCGGCGTTTGCGCCGCTTCCGTGCGCCGCTTCAACGAACTTGCCGGCAAGCTGGATAACACGGTGGTGCTCTGCATTTCCGCTGATTTGCCGTTCGCGCAATCGCGTTTTTGCGGCGCCGAGGGCCTGGACAAGGTCACCATGTTGTCGTTGATGCGCGGGCGACAGTTCCTCAATGACTATGGCGTGGCCCTGGCCAGCGGTCCGCTTTCGGGCTTGGCCGCGCGTGCGGTGCTGGTGCTGGACGAGCACGACAAGGTGCTGCATGCCGAGCTGGTCGACGAGATTGGCCACGAGCCGAATTACGACGCGGCGCTGGAAGTGCTGGCCTGATCACCGCGGTATCGCGCGCGGCAAACGTGTTGCCGTGCACCGGAGCGCGTGAGGCAATCCTGGGCAGGACGCGTGGAAACCTGGTGGTGCGCTGCCCGCGCGCCACCGGGCGTGTCCTGTCAGGGGCTGCTGATGCCAACGATGGGGACGCCGAAGGTGCGGCCGCGTGGATGGATTCCCAGGCCATACTTCAGGCTTTCGCCGATGCGCCTGGCGTAGTGGAGCATTTGCGCCGCATTGTCGGCGTCGAGATGTTCGGCGCAGGTTTCCTGCCACAGCGCGAGCCAGCGATCAAATTGTTCGGCGCGGATTGGCAGCGGGCGATGCGCGGCCATCGGGTTGCCGCGGTAGGTTCCCGCGCGCAGCGCGATGGAGCACCAGAACGAAGTGAGCAGGCGCTTGTGGGCCGGCCAGTCGTGCACGGTGGCATTGAACACCGGGCCGATAGCGTCGTCC
The DNA here is from genome assembly GCA_039936515.1 of Rhodanobacter sp. Classification (GTDB taxonomy): domain Bacteria; phylum Pseudomonadota; class Gammaproteobacteria; order Xanthomonadales; family Rhodanobacteraceae; genus Rhodanobacter. The sequence goes on from JBDTIE010000089.1 coordinate 3,367, forward strand.
AGACGCACCTTGTCATAGAACTTGTCCACCAGCCCGGCGATGGCGGCGCTGTCGAACGGTCGCGTCTGGGTTCCTGGCATGGTCATGCGGCTCCGGACAAAAAAACGCACCCGACCGTCACCGGCCGGATGCGCAGGTTGCACAGTTTACTTGCCGATGCTGAGCGTGCCCTTCATCAGCGAGGCGTGGCCCGGGAACGTGCAGAAGTAGGCATAGGTTTCGCCAGCCTTGAGTTTGGACGCGTTGAACGTGGCAGTATCCGACTCGCCGCCGCCTACCAGCTTGGTGTGGGCGATGACGCGCGTGTCATTTGGCTTCTCGTAGCTGTTGGCGGCGCCGGCCTTCAGCCCGTCGGCCACCACAGCGGCTTCGTCGCTGCTGTGCGACAGCACCCAGTTGTGGCCCATCGCGGTCTTGGGCAACTTGCCCACGTGCTTGAGCGTCACTGCGAAGGTCTTGCAGGTGCTCGGCACGGTGAGGGTCTTCTTGTTGAATTGCATGGCATCGTTGCCCTCGATGGTGGTCGAGCACTCAGCCGCCAACAGCGGGGTGGAGAGCAGGCCGAGCAGGACAACGGCGATCAGTTTACGCATGGGTGAGTGCTCCTGGGGAGGGGATGGTTAAGATAGTGCGCGCATTTTGCAGTGCGCGTCCGCCGCCGGCGCTGACCTGGATCAGGACACACTGCCGCGTGCGGCCGCGATTCAGTCCGGCCGTATCGGCGCCTGATGTGGATCAGCGCCAGACCCGGCCGCGCAGGATGACACTGCACATGAAGTGACGTAACTCACGAAGGAAGCCCGATGACCCATGTTGTCACCGACAATTGCATCAACTGCAAGCATACCGACTGCGTCGAGGTGTGCCCGGTGGACTGCTTCCATGCCGGGCCCAACTTCCTGGTGATCGATCCGGACGAATGCATCGACTGCACGCTATGCGTGGAGGAGTGCCCGGTGGGCGCAATCTTTCCCGAGCTGGACGTGCCGGCGGGGCAGGAAATCTACATGTCGATCAATGCAGAACTGGCCAGGGAATGGCCGGTGCTTACAGCCAAGATCCCGTCCATGGAAGATGCCGCCAAGTGGGACGGCGTGCCGGACAAGCTGCCTCTGCTCAAGCGCGAGTTGTAGTGGTCGCGAGTGCCCGCCCTACGGCGCGGGATACGCCTTCACCTAGACAAAGAAAAAGCCGGGCATGCCCGGCCTTTTCGTGGAGGCATGCGATGTGCAGACTACTTCGCCGCCATCAGCGCCACCGTCATGTCCAGCATGCGGTTGGAGAAGCCCCACTCGTTGTCGTACCAGCTCAGCACCTTCACCAGCGTGCCGCCCATGACGCGAGTCTGCGTGGCATCGTAGATGGAAGAGGCAGGGTTGTGGTTGAAGTCGATCGACACCAGCGGTTGGGTGTTGACCTCCATGATGCCCTTCATCGCGCCGCCGACGGCGGCGTTGACGACCGCATCGACCTCTTCCTTGGTGGTCTCGCGCTTGGCGACGAAAGTCAGGTCGACGGCCGAAACGTTGATCGTCGGGATGCGCATCGAGAAGCCGTCCAGACGGCCATTCAATTCCGGCAGCACCAAGCCGACGGCGACGGCAGCGCCGGTCTTGGTCGGGATCTGGCTGTGCGTGGCCGAGCGGGCGCGCCGCAGGTCCTTGTGATAGACATCCGACAGCACTTGATCGTTGGTGTAGGCATGGATGGTGGTCATCAGGCCGTGCACGATGCCGATCTTCTCATGCAACACCTTGGCCAGCGGCGCGAGGCAGTTGGTGGTGCAGCTGGCGTTGGAGATCACCTGCAATTTCGAGCTGAGGGTGTCGGTATTGACGCCGTACACGAACGTGCCGTCGACGTCACTGCCACCCGGGGCGGAAATGATCACCCGCTTCGCGCCGGCGGAGAGGTGTGCACTGGCCTTGGCCTTGGTGGTGAACAGGCCGGTGCATTCCAGCACCACGTCCACACCCAGCTCGCCCCACGGCAGTTTGGACGGATCGCGCTCGGCACAAACCTTGATCTTGTCGCCGTTCACCACGAGGAAGCCGTCTTCGGCGCTGACCTTGCCCGGAAACTTGCCGTGCGCGGTGTCGTACTGCGTGAGGTGGGCATTGGTCTGCGCGTCGCCCAGATCGTTGATGGCGACGATCTGTATCTCATTGGTGCGACCCGCTTCGTACAGCGCACGCAGGATATTGCGGCCGATACGACCGTAACCGTTGATGGCGACCTTGATGGCCATGGGGCGACGCCCTCCAGATAAGTGACGAAAAGCCGCGTTGTGCGGCCCACTAGCATACGATTTCCGCAGCGACGCCGAAACCGCAGGCACTTGCGGCAGTCGCGTGCGCGGGTGGGTGATGCGTCGGCGATGTACTGTGCAGCGATCAACCCAAGCTGCTGGAGCACGCATGTCCTTCATTCGTCGCGGTACCGTCGCGCTGTTTTTCTGCCTGCTGACCGGCAGCGCGCTGGCGTGGGGACCGCTGGGGCACGAGGTGGTCGCCGAGCTTGCACAACGCCAGCTCGATCCGGCCGCGAAGGTGGAGGTTGCCCGCCTGCTCAGCGCCGAGCCCGGCGCCAGCCTGCGCTCCATCGCCAGCTGGCCCGACCAGATGCAGAACGATCCGGCCTATGCGGCGTTGTGGCGCGCCACGCGCAGCCAGCACTACATCAACTTTCACGGTGCCGACTGCGCTTATGACCCGCCCCGCGATTGCCGTGACGGTCAATGCATCATCGCCGGGCTGAAGCAGCAGGTGGCCATTCTCGGCGACCGCACACGCACCGACGCGGAGCGCCTGCAGGCGCTGAAGTTTGTCGTGCATTTTGTCGGCGACGTCCATCAGCCGCTGCACGCGGGCTATCGCGACGACAAGGGCGGCAACACCTACCAGGTGCAATTTGAAGGCAACGGCAGCAACCTGCATCGGGTGTGGGATTCCGGTCTGCTCTCAAGCCGCAATCTGGATGCCGCGGCCTACGCCGACCGTCTGGCTACCGGCGAGCAGACGCCGCTGCCCGCCAGCGCCCTGGGTGCGGACCAGTACGTGCAATGGGCGCGCGAATCGTGCCTGCTCACGGCGCAGCCGGGCTTTTATCCCGCCGGTCATCGCATCGGCCAGGCCTATGTCGATGCCGAGTTGCCGCTGGCCGAACAGCGTTTGCGCCTGGCCGGGCACCGCTTGGCGATTGTCTTGAACCATGCGCTGGAGCACTGACGCTTCGCTGCGTGAGAACTGATCGTGTCCGGCGGCGATTCGCATTCACTCCGTTCGGTGTAGATGCGCACCGATGTTGCGGTCGAGGAAGTACAGCATCTTCTGGTACAGCTGCTGGCGGTGCTCGGGCAGGAAGAAACCATGGCCTTCGCGTGGCTCGACCAGTGATTCGTAGGCAATGTGGTTGGCGTCCAATGCGCTGGTGAATTCGCGGAAGTTCTTGAATGGCACGCGTGGATCTTCAGCGCCGTGCGCCAACATCAGGTTTGCCTTGATTTTTGCCACACCGCCGAGCGGCGAACGGCGAAGCAAGTCGGTGCGATCCGTGCCGACTGCACGATGCAGGTAGTCGACGCCGGCATTGAAGCGTTGGGTGTCGCTGCTGTCCAGTTGTACGCGCAGGTCGTAAACACCGGCATAGCCGATCGCACACTGGTAAAGGTCCGGCTCGCGTACCACGCCTTCCATTGCGGCGTAGCCACCATAGCTTGCGCCGTAAAGGCACAACCGCTGCGGGTCGGCGTAGCCCTGTTTGACCGCCCATCGGGTAGCGTCGGTGACGTCGTCCTGCATACTCAGGCCCCACTGACGATAACCGCGCTCGATAAATTTTTCGCCGTATCCGCCGGAGCCGCGATAGTTCACCTGCAGCACCGCGTAGCCGCGGTTGGCCAGCAACTGTACTTCCGGCTGGTACCCCCACTGGTCGGCAATGCCGTGTGGGCCGCCGTGAATCAACACCACCAGCGGGAACGGTCGCGTGCCGGTGGGCAGCGTGAGAAAGCCGTGCAGCGGCAGGCCGTCGCGCGCCGTCAGGCTGATCGGTTGCATTGGTCGTAGCGCGCGCGGGTCCATCCAGTCCTGTGCGGCCATCAGGAAGCGGGCGTTGTGGGTGGCCAGGTCAAATAGGTAGTAATCGCTTGCGCTGCGGTCGCTGATCACCCGCACAATTGCGTGCTTGCCATCGCGCGTGAAGCTGGAGAAATACGCCAGCTCGCCGGGGAAGTTGCTGCCCAGCGCCTTGCTGAGTTGGGCCTCATCGCTGCTTCCGTCGATGTAATGCAGGGTTGGTTTGCCATCGGCGGCGACGATTGCGTAGTAATCACGATGGTCGGCCGTGGGCAGCAATTCCAGCGGATCGGCGAACTGGCCCTGATATATCCGCGTGCGTGTGCCGCTGGCCGGATCCAGCAGTTCAATTGCGTCGGGTCGGTCGCCGTCGGAAACACGTACGTACAGGCGGCTGTTGTCGCGGTTGAAACCGATGGGAAAGATCGTGACGCCGGAGCGGGACGAGTCATTGGTCAAGGTCCACGCATCATTATTGCCAGGTCGGGTCCACAGCTTGATTCTGGCGAAGCCGTCGTCAGTCCACGCCACACGGACCTGGCCATCGTGGTCTGCGACCAGCGCGGCGTTGCGTGCCGGCGCGACGCCGATGCGGACAGTCTGTCCGTTCACCACATCCAGCTTCTCGATGCCGGTCACGCTGCCGTTGCGATCATTGGTGAAGTCGTTTGTGGCGATCAGGATCCGGGTATCGCCGACCATGTTCTCGCTGATCGCAGTGGCCGCTACATAACGCCTGCCGGTGCGCTTGATGCGCGTATTACGCCTGTCGTCGCCAGCGCGGTAGCCGAACAGTTGCGCCTGGTCGGTGCCGTCTGCGTTGATCGCGAACAGCTCACCGGTGGCAACAGGTGTGTCGAGTCCGCCCTGCTTGAACGCCGCCGAGCCCACAAGGCGATCGTTGCTGGTCCAGAAATAGTCGGCAATCAACGCATCCTTGCTGGAGGGATGACATTGATCACCTTGGCGGTCTGCCCGTCGAGAATTGCCAGCAGGTTCTCATGCGGCGAGTTCGGCTTGGGCACGATGGCCGACAGGTATTTGCCGTCGGGTGAAATGCGCACTCGCGAAATGTCCGCGGGCCGGATGAAGTTGCTGATCGGTATGGTGGCGGCCGGCGTAGATGCTGGTGTTGTTGCTGGCGTCTGTGCCAGCACGGTCGGGCTTCCCAAGCAGCACAGGAATATGATCACGGCGCGCTGCAGTACTGGTTGGTTGTTCACCCTTCGTCCCTGAGGCTGGTTGCTTCAACTAAAGGATGAAACCAACGGATTGGCGCGGGCAAGTGCAGCGAGTTGCGACCTGGCCAAGACGCTCGAAGGGTTCTGCTAGGCTTCTTGGATGACTGCCGCCACCCCCTCTCGCCGTACGCGCATTGTCGCCACCCTCGGCCCGGCCACCGACGCGCCGGGCATGCTTGAAAAGCTGATTGCCGAGGGGATGGATGTGGCTCGCCTGAACCTGTCCCATGGTGAGCCCGACGATCATCGTGCCCGGGCCAGTGCGGTGCGTGCGGCGGCGGCGGCGGCTGGTCGGGAAGTCGGCCTGCTGGCTGATCTGCAAGGACCGAAGATACGCATCGAGACGTTTGCGAGTGGTCCGGTCGAGCTGCTCGACGGTGCCAGCTTCGTGCTGCATTGCGGCCCGGATGCGCCAGCCGGGAATGTTTCCCAGGTCGGTGTCAGCTATTACGGCTTGCCGCAGGACGTGCATCCTGGCGACGTGTTGCTGCTCGACGATGGCCTGATCGCGCTGACGGTGCGCGAGGTGGTCGGTGTCGAAGTGCGCTGCGAGGTGCTGGTCGGCGGGCGACTGTCCAACCGCAAGGGACTCAATCGGCAGGGTGGTGGGCTGTCCGTGACGGCGCTGTCGGACAAGGACAAGGCGGATATCCAACTGGCAGCCGAGATTGGCGCGGATTTTCTGGCGGTGTCCTTTGTGCGCTCGGCCGATGACATGCATCAGGCGCGTCGCCTGCTGCACGAAGCTGGTGGTCGCGCGTCAGTGGTGGCGAAGATCGAGCGCGCAGACGCGATTCCAGTACTCGGCGAGATCATTGACGCGTCGGACGTGGTGATGGTGGCCCGCGGCGACCTGGGCGTGGAAATCGGGGATGCCCAGTTGCCCGGGCTGCAGAAGAAGATCATCCGCGATTCGATCCAGCGCAACCGCGCGGTGATCACTGCCACGCAGATGCTGCAGTCGATGGTGCAGTCGCCGATTCCAACAAGGGCGGAAGTGCTGGACGTGGCCAACGCGGTGATCGATGGCACCGATGCGGTGATGCTGTCGGAGGAAACCGCCGCCGGAGCACATCCGGACCGGGCAGTGGCGGCAATGAATCGCATTTGCCTGGGGGCCGAGCGCCAGTTCGAACCCAAGGAAGACCTGCTTGCAGCCGGCCATCACCTGGACCGCACCGACCAGGCCATCGCCCTGGCAGCGATGATGCTGGCCGGCGAGCTTGGTGTGCGCGCGATCGTGGCGTTGACCGAGTCCGGTGCCACTGCGCAGTGGCTGTCGCGTTACCGAACCGCCATCCCGATCTATGCGTTGTCACCGTATGCCGATGCGCGCCGGCGCATGCTGGTGCTGCGCGACGTGCAACCGGTGGCGTTTGTGCACACCGGGCAGAACTCCGCAGCCACGGCGCGCGCTGCAGTGCAGCAATTGTTTGAGCAGGGACTGCTGGCCGAGGGTGACCGGGTGATCCTCACCCACGGTGACCGGGTCGGTCTGGGCGGCGGCACCAACACGCTCAAGCTGTTGGCGGTGGGCGCTGGCGGCATGGTGGAAAGCCTGCGCGATCTGTGAGGTGGGCGCGGTTCACGGAGTACGCATCGGCGCCGTCTACACTTGAGGCCCGCCGCGCTCTTTGGAGGTCATCATGAAATTGCCCCTGCGCCCGCTGCACCTGGTTGCGTTGCTTGCGTTCGGCGCGAGTTGCGCGCTGCCGGCCTTTGCCCAGCCGCAGCAGATAGACCAGTCGAACCTGTATCGCTACTGGATCCTGCTCAACACCTCGGTGACGATGGATGCGCCCAACAGCGGGCTGAATCTGGAGAAGCCCGGCTGCGCGGCCGTCACCTACACCATCGGCTCCGATGGTGTGCCGCGCCAGGTAGAGGTCGTGCGCCTGGTGCCCAAGAGCGATTTGGCATCGGTCGCGAAAAGTGCCGTGAGCCAGTTCCGTTACGGTCCGTCGCTGACCAATCGCGCGGGGAATCCGGTGTCGACCTACTACGTCGTGCCGTTCAACGCGCCCACTGATCCGGCAGCGCGCGCCGCCATGCTCAAGCCTTGCGCGCTGGAGGGCTATGGCAGCTGATGGCGCATCCGCTGAGGCGGGCACGGGCTCCGGTATAATCGGTGGTTTGCAACACGTTGCCGTCTGGCAACGCCACCAGCGCGCTGGCTCCAGCAGCCGCAGCCAACGGAGTCGTCATGAGTATTGAAGATCTCGAAAGCATCGCCTTGGCGATGGTCGCGCCCGGCAAGGGCATCATCGCCGCCGACGAGTCCACCGGGACCATCACCAAGCGCCTGAATGCGGTAGGCCTGGAGAGCACCGAGGAGACGCGCCGCGCGTACCGCGAGATGCTGCTGACCACCCCGGGCTTGGGCGAGCACATTTCCGGCGCCATCCTTTATGACGAGACCATTCGCCAGTCCACCGCCGCCGGCGTGCCCTTCACCACGGTGATGAAAAAGGCCGGCATCCTCCCCGGCATCAAGGTGGACAAGGGTCCGCAGCCGCTGGCCGGTTTCCCCGGCGATGTCGTCACCGAGGGTCTGGACGGCCTGCGCCCGCGGCTTGAGGAATACGCCCGGCTTGGCGCGCAGTTCGCGAAATGGCGCGCTGTCATCAAGATCAGCGAGGACACGCCCAGCTCCACCGCGATCGAAGCCAACTGCCACGTGCTGGCGCGCTATGCCGCGCTGTGTCAGGAAGCCGGGCTGGTGCCGATGGTAGAGCCCGAAGTGCTGATGGATGGCGACCACGACCTGGGCGTCAGCTACGAGGTGCATGAGGCGGTGTTGCGCAGCCTGTTCAACGCGTTGTACGAGCAGAACGTGATGCTCGAAGGCGTCATCCTCAAAGTCAGCATGGTCATCCCTGGCAAGGACGCCGAGGAGAAGGCGGACGTCGACGAAGTGGCCGAGGCCACCGTGCGCATGCTCAAGACCACCGTGCCGGCATCGTTGCCGGGCATCGTGTTCCTGTCCGGAGGGCAGAGTGACGCGCAGGCGACCGCGCACCTCAACGCCATGAATCAGCTTGGTCCGCACCCGTGGCCGCTGAGCTTTTCCTATGGTCGAGCGATGGTCAGCGCCGCGCTGGACCTGTGGGCCAAGGACACGCGTGCCAATGTTGCGGAGGCGCAGAAGACCGTGCTTGCGCGCGCCAAGGCCAACGGCCTGGCCGCGCTGGGACAGTACAAAGCCTGATCGCCACGATACGTTCATTTGTAGCGCACACAAAGAAGGGCACCGCGAGGTGCCCTTCTTGTAACTTCACTTGCACATGACCGGCTCGATGCCGGGAGGGCGATCAGAACCGATATTCGGCGCTGACGGAGAAAACCCTTGTACCCAGGTCGAGGCCCTGCTTGGCCATCTTGTAATAGTCGAAGTTCGCGCCCACGCCCCAGTGGGCATCAATGTCGTAGCCGGTACCCACGCCGGCGTACCAGTCCAACGACTGCGTGTTGCCGCGAACAGTTTGCGCGCCATCCTCATCAACCAAGGTCGCCTTGGCCCGCAATTTCCACTGGAATGCGCCGCCGCGCGCCGACAGGAACCATCGATCGGACAGCTTGAAGTGGCCGTTGGCACCCAGGTTCCAGCCATCGGCGGACAGCTTGGCGCGGCTGCCCGCGCCATCATTGGCGGCGACACTGCCGAGATTGGTGTAGCCAACCTCAAAGCCGAGAATGCGTTCGTCGCGATAACCAGCATTAACCATGAAGGCGGTGTCACTTTCGGTTCCCGACCCCACACCGTCGAGGTGAGCCTTGTAATGCGCAGTCCCCAAGTTCGTGTTGGCAAACCAGCCAGTGGGCTGGTCGGCGTGAACAGTAGCCGTGGCGAGCAAGCCGCCGACTGCGAGGGCAAGAATGAATCGTTTGTTGTACATGCGAGTGGGCCCTCCTGATGGCCCATCAATCCGTTGAGCCGCGAGCGCGGCCGCGCAATGTTAGACCCTCGTCCGCCCGGGTCAAGAAGTCTGGTAAAAGAACAGGCGCCCTTCGGCGCCTGTTCTTTTGTGATGGACGCTCGGCAGCCGATGCCGGCGAATCAACGCTGCAATCAGAAGCGGTATTCGGCGCTGACCGAGACCATGTCAGTGCTCAGGTTCACCTGCTGTTTCTTGGCGTCGTAATAGTCGTAGTTCAAACCGACGCTGACATTGTTGCTGAAGTCGTAACCCACGCCGGCGCCGGCGTACCAGCTGGTGTCATCCAGCCCCGTGCGCACCGGATTTTCGTTGTTGCTCAGGCCGTGGCCCTTCCAGCCATAGATGCCGGTGCGGCCGCTGACGTACCAATTCGGCGTCAGGTTGAAGTGACCGTTCACGCCGGCGGTCCAGCCGTGCAACTCGGACTTGCTGTCCCGCACCACGGGGTCACTGTTGAAGATGTTCTTGGCGCGGATGTTGCCCAGGTCGTTGTAACCCAATTCCACGCCCACCGCGGCCGACGGGCTCAGTGCCCAGCGATAGCCGCCGTTGACGGCATAGCCAGTGGCCTGGTCGTCGTAGTTGCCGTGGCTGATGGAAGTCTGACCGACGTTGCCGTTGAGGAACCAGCCCCCGTTGGGCATGGGCGCGTTCTGCGCCATGGCGCCGGAAGCGGCCAGCGCACCGGCGGTGGACAGGGCAAGGGCAAGCAAGGTCTTGTTTTTCATGAGGAGAGTCTCCCGTTGTTATGGCAGCCGTCGTGGGGACGGCGACTGCAGGAATGCGCTGCCCAAAGGGCGGGCAACGACACGTGCACTACTTGGATGGCGTCGCAGCCCGATAATTCAATACCGGTCGGTATACTATTAAGATTCGGTTAAGGCAGCAGGGTATGGCGACCCGCCAGCTTTGCGGCGCGCGTCCATTGAACGTGTCCGCGGCTGAAGCGCGCCGGTATCGCCGCCGTCGAGGTTAAGGCTGAATTAATGCTTCGCTTGGCGCACTGACCGGCTTGGGTCACACGGCTCGCACACCGCGCGACCAGCTGTGCGGCCAGATCGGCGACAATGGGGGTTTTCGCCACCGGAGACCGCTTCATGACCACCCGCCGCGAGCTTGCCAATGCCGTGCGAGCCCTTGCCATGGACGCCGTCGAAGCGGCCAATTCGGGGCATCCGGGCATGCCGATGGGCATGGCCGATATCGCCGAAGTGGTGTGGAACGATTTTCTGCGGCACAACCCGGCCAACCCGCAGTGGTTCAACCGCGACCGCTTTGTGTTGTCCAACGGCCACGGCTCCATGCTGCAGTACGCGCTGTTGCACCTGTCCGGCTACGACCTGCCGCTGGATGAGCTCAAGCGATTCCGCCAGCTGCATTCGCGCACCGCCGGGCACCCGGAATTCGGTCACACCCCGGGTGTGGAGACGACCACCGGCCCGTTGGGCCAGGGCTTGGCCAACGCCGTGGGCTTTGCCTTGGCAGAAAAGGTGCTGGCCGCGCGTTTCAATCGCGCCGGCCACGCCATTGTCGATCACTGCACCTATGTGTTCCTTGGCGACGGCTGCCTGATGGAAGGCCTCTCGCATGAAGTGGCCTCGCTTGCCGGCACCTGGAAGCTGGGCAAGCTGGTGGCGGTGTATGACGACAACGGCATCTCCATCGACGGCGAAGTGGGTGGCTGGTTCACCGATGACAGCGCCGCGCGCTTCGAGGCCTACGGCTGGAACGTCATCCGCGACGTGGACGGCCACGACACCGATGCGATCAGCCAGGCACTGGCGCAGGCCACGGCGCAGGACGAGCGGCCCACGTTGATCTGCGCGCGCACCGTGATCGGTTTCGGCGCGCCTAACAAGCAGGGCAAGGAGACTTCCCATGGCTCTGCGCTGGGCAAGGACGAAATCGCCGCGGCGCGTGCGCAACTGGGCTGGGACCACCCACCGTTCGTTATCCCCCAGACCATCCGTGCGGGTTGGGACGCCCGCCCTGCCGGGGCAGAGCGCGAGCGGCAGTGGAACGTCGCAGTTGACGCCTACGCCCTTGCGCATCCGGATTTGGCCGATGAATTCCGCCGCCGCCTGCGGGGTGAACTTCCGGGCGATTGGAAGCAAAAGTCCGCCGCGTACGTTTCTGCCTTGCAGGCCGAGGGCCCGGAGGTGGCCTCACGCAAGGCCTCGCAGATGGCACTCAATGCGTTTGGGCCGCTGCTCCCCGAATTGATCGGCGGCTCCGCCGACCTGGCCGGTTCCAACCTCACGCTGTGGAAAGGCAGTCGCGATGCCGCCAACGGCGACAGTGCCGACGGTCAGGGCAACTACGTGTACTACGGCGTGCGCGAGTTCGGCATGACCGCCATCAGCAACGGCCTGGCGTTGCATGGCGGCTTCATTCCCTACGACGCCACCTTCCTGGTGTTTTCGGACTACGCACGCAACGCCGTGCGCATGAGCGCTCTGATTCCGGCGCACGCAATCCACGTCTACACGCACGACTCCATTGGTCTGGGCGAGGACGGCCCGACCCATCAACCGGTCGAGCACCTGGCCTCCTTGCGCTACATCCCAGGCAACCACGTCTGGCGTCCATGTGACGCGGTGGAGTCGGCCGTGGCGTGGAAGGCGGCGATCGAGCGGGCGGGGCGGCCGTCGTGCCTGGTGTTCTCGCGGCAGACGCTCAAGCATCAGCCACGCGACGCCAGGCAAGTCGCCGATATCGCCCGCGGCGGCTACGTCCTGCTTGACCCGCTCGACACCAGATTCGAGCTCATCCTGATCGGCACCGGCTCGGAGGTGGAACTGGCGATGGAAGCGGCGCGCGCACTGGCCCAGCAGGGCGTCGCCGCACGCGTGGTATCCATGCCGTGCGCCGAGGCGTTCGACGCCGAGCCGCTGGAATACCGCGAGGGCGTGTTGCCGCAGTGGTGTCGCGCGCGGGTGGCGGTGGAGGCTGCAACCGCAGACTACTGGCGCAAGTATGTGGGCCTGGACGGCGAAGTGGTGGGCATGACCAGTTTTGGCGCATCCGCGCCGGCGCCGCAGCTGTTCGAGCTCTTCGGCATCACCGTGACCGCCGTGATGGACGCGGCCAAGCGCGTCCTGCACGGATAACCCAGCCTGTCGCAGGAGCCCGCTGGCGGGCGACGGCTTCACGGAAGAGCATCGCCCGCCAGCGGGCTCTTACGACGATGTTGAAGCGAGCAGATCGCCGAGCGCCTCCGGCGTCGCCACGACTGCGCTGGCGCCGGCGTGCTCCAGTTCCGCGCGATCACCAAAGCCCCACAGCACGCCAATGCCGCTGACGCCGTTGGCAAGGGCGCCCTCGATGTCGAAGCGGCGGTCGCCGATCATCACCGTGTGCGCCGGCGCGGCTTGGTAGTCGGCCAGCGCCTGGGCAATCATGGTCGCTTTCTCGCTGCGCCTTGCACCAGGTTCCGGTCCATATAGACGGCTGAACGCCGCGCCAAAGGGCAGGCTGGCGACGATAGGTGCGGCGTGGGCACGCGGCTTGCTGGTGACCACGGCCAGCTCGTGCCCGGCCGCCCGCAGCCGTTCAATGACCCCGTCCGTGCCCGGATAAGCGGTGTATTCGTGCCAGCCGTCGGACTGGAAACGTTCGTGGTAATGCGCGATCGCGGCGCTGATGCGCTGCTCGTCGTGATCCAGCAGCGGTGCAAAACTGGTATGCAGCGGCGGGCCGATCCACGCCCGCAATGCGCCGGGGTCAGGCATGGGCACTTGCATGCGGGCCAGCGCGTGGCGCACGCAGTCAAGGATGCCGCGCTCCGAATCGATCAGCGTGCCGTCCAGATCAAACAGGCACAGCATCAGCGGTCCGCGCGTGCCTTCAAGGCCGCCACCGCTGGCAGTTCCTTGCCTTCGAGGAACTCCAGAAACGCGCCGCCGCCGGTGGAAATGTACGACACGTCATCGGCGATGCCGTATTTGTCGACTGCCGCCAGCGTGTCGCCGCCACCGGCGATGGAAAACGCGCTGGACCGGGCAATGGCCTGTGCCACCGTCTGGGTGCCCTTGCCGAAGGCGTCGAACTCGAACACGCCGACCGGGCCGTTCCACAGGATGGTCCGGGAGGCTTTCAGCAGCTCTGCGAAGTTGGCCGCGGTTTGCGGGCCGATGTCCAGGATCATGTCAT
>JBDTIE010000090.1:0-19773 GCA_039936515.1 Rhodanobacter sp.
GACAGCGAGAAGCCCTTGTCGATGGTCAGGCCCTGGGCGGTGAAGAACTTCTCCCAGTTGAAGTGCGGGGTGACCTTGTCTGCCTGCTTGACGCTGACGAAGTGGTACTGGTTCTCCGGCGTGCGCAGTTCCACTGGCGCCAGCGAGGCTTTGGCCAGCTCTGTCTCGAACGCCAGCACCTGGTCAGCCTGGGTCTTGGCGTCGGCGGCGGACACGCCGGTCAACTCCAGCGCCTTGGTGATGTAGGCGACGTACGCGGCGCGTTCGTCGGCATGCTTCGGGTCGAGGTAGTAGTCCTTCGTCGGCAGACCCAGGCCGTTCTGGAAGGCGTAACCGATCTGCATGTCGGCGTGCTTGAAGTCGGCGCCGGCGCCAAAGGCGAACACCTGCATGTCGCCATCGACAAAGCTGTTGGTGATGTAGTCGGCGACGTCGCTGCCGTTCTTCAACCCGGCGATGGCGTCGAGCTTGGGCTGGATCGGCGCGAAACCGGCCTTTTCAATGGCCGCCTCGTCCATGCCTGACTTGTAGATCTCGCCGATCTTCTGCTCGATGGAGCCCGGCTTTGCCGTCGACTCGCCCTTGGCGGCGGCTTCGACGATCTCGTGTTGGGTGTTCAGGCTGGCCTCGGCCAGTTGGTCGAACGCACCCCAGCGGCTGCGGTCGCTGGGAATGGGGTTGGCGGCGATCCATTTGGCGTTGACGTAGCCGTCGAAGTCCTGGCACGCCTTGAGCGTGGGGTCGAGCTCGCTGATGTCGAAGATGCTTTTGGCCGCATCAGCGGCGCTGGCCGCGCTGGCGACGGTGGCAGTGGTGGCCGGAGCGGTGGTGACCACCGGTGCCGGCGAGGCAGCCGGTGCGGGCGCCTCGTGTTTGCTGCAGGCGGTGAGCGCAAAGGCGATGCTGGCAGCCAAGGCCACGGGCTTGAGGTAATGCTGCATGGATGGATTGTCCTGTGGGTGGTGGATGGTTCGGCCTGGAGTGGCGCGCTGTGGTCGACGGTATCCGTCGCCTTGCGGCGGCGACACGACCCCTCCAGCGTACTGCGCGACGCTAGGCCCTGCGTCGGCGCTTCCCCAGTGTCAGAAGTCAGGGGCTGGCGTTGCCGCTACCGATACCGTGGTCCAGCGCGCGCAACTGGGCTGCGTCCACCCGCAACACGGGGTAACGACCCACGTCCTGCGCCGCGTACCACGGCGAACGGTCGTAGAAAAACGCCAGCCGTGCCCGCGCGCTGGCGGCAAACGCCGGCTCGGCCTGGAGCTTGTGCGTGAAGGCTGCCCGCAGCGCCGGGTCCTTTGCCAGCATGTCGCGTGCAAGCTGCTCGACCACGCGCGGTTCGCCGTATTCCTTGGGCTCGAAAATCGCGTCCAGAAAGCCCCACCGCAGCAATGAGTCCGGCGCCTGCGGCTCGAGCAAATTGATGACCACGTTGGCGGCGCGCTGGTCCAGGGCAACCACCACCGAGCCGGCCGGAAGTTCCACTTCGCGCGGCACGGCGGCGACGGTGAAGTCGCGCAACATCAGATGACCTTCGAACGGCTCGCTGGCCCAGTGCGGATGGTCAAGTTGATAGCCCTGGCCGCGCACGGTCTGCGCGTGATCGAGGCGGCGCCAGGCGATGCCATGGGCATCGAGCTTGTCGATCAGCACTGTCCACTGCGCCGGGATGACGTAGGCGGCCGGCGGGTTGATGGACACGTCCGGCAACAAGCCGTTCCAGTTGTCGATAGGGTAGGTGACCGGCCTGGTCCGGTCGTAGTGGATCCACGGTGCGCCACTGATGTCGCTGTGGCTGACTGTGTACGCATAGCCCCGCAGGTCCAGTTTGCTCGACACCGGGTCGGGCTTGTACGACAGCGGCACTTGGGCGTGCGCCGCGCGGGCGACGACCGCGGCATCGGCCTGACTGGTGGCGCTCAGCAGCGCGCCGGGGTGGTCATTCACCGCGTGCAGCATCAGCTGCACAATGTCGAAGGCGGCATGCACGCGGCTGGCGTAAGGCTTGAGCATGTGCGTTTCCACCAGCAGCGCCGGCCGGTTCTGCAGCGCTGCATAGCCGGTGGAAAAGCGCGGGCCGGAACCGAAATTGGCGATGCCCTGGCGTGGGTCGGTGCCATCCTTGAAGTCCAGGTAGATCGAGGCCAGGTGCCCGCGTTTTTCGTAGGCAGGCAGCACCTGCTCATGCATGGTGTGCGCAAGCCACTGGCTGACAGGCGGTTGCAGCTTGTGCGGGTCTTCGGTGTACCAGGTCAGGTCGTACTGGTAGTCGGCGCCATCGGTGGTGTGGATGTCGATCAGCAGGTCCGGCAGCCAGCGCTGCCACAGCTTCAGCCAGGCGCGCATTTCCGGCGCATCGGCCTTGACGTAGTCGCGGTTGAGATTGAGATGCTGCGCTTGGCCGCGGAAGCCCATGCGCTCCGGGCCGTTCTGGTTGATGCGGTGATACGGGCTGGAGTTTTCGTGGCCGTCCACGCTGAACACCGGGATGTAGACCAGAACCAGGTGATCAAGCAGGTGCGGGTATTTGCCGCTGACGGCGATATCCCGCAGCAGCATCAGTCCCGCATCCTTGCCCTCGATTTCACCCGGATGGATGCCAGCCTGCAGCAATACCACCGGCTTGCCGGCCTGGCGCGCCGCAGCAGGATCGAAGGTGCCGTCGGTACTGGCGATCACCACCGTCATGGGCCGGCCCTGCGGTGAGGTACCGAAGGTTTCCACGCGGATCACGCCTGGCGCGGCGTGCTGCAGGCGCTGCAGGTAGGCCAGCGTGTCGGCATAGCTCGGCGTGGTACGAAACTGGGTCGCCTCCGCCGGCGTGAGCCAGTCGGCGGCGTTGACGCTGGCGGTAAGGATGCACAGCAGGGCGAATGACAGCAGTCGGTACATGGCAGGTCTCGCGTTAGGTCGGAGCGCGCTGGCGGGACCTTGTGGAAGCGTCGGCAAACAGCCTCGCCGGCCGGCTTGTCGCTACGGATTCGGGGTGGGCGACGCCGGCAGCGTGTCGGCCGCCACCGCGCCGCCGGAGATGATGAAGGCCATCGCCTGGTCCATGGTCCAGTCGGTCGGCGTCAGCTCGTCCAGCGGCGCCACCACCAGATAGCCGCCGGTGGGGTTGGGCGTGGTGGGGATGAATACCGCGGCCATGTCCCGGCCGGTGCCGTCCTCGCGCATCACACGGGTGACGAAACCCACCGCCTTCATGCCGCGGCGGGGAAACTCCACCAGTACCACGCGCTGTACGCCGGAGGGTTTGTTCTGCAGCACCGCCATCAACTTCTTGGTGCCGCCATAGATCGTCTGCACCACAGGGATGCGCGCAAGCAGGGCATCGAAGCCGTTGAGAAAGCGTTGCCCGATGACGCGGTTGGCTAGCGCACCGAGCAGGTACAGCGCGCCCAGCGTCAACAGCAGCGCGACCACGAAAGTGATCCATTCGCTGTTGAGCGCGTCGGCCGTGCGCGGGGCCACCAGGGCCAGCGCGCCGAGCAGGCCGGCCACCACCGGCGCACCAATACCCGCCAGCATGCCCAACACCAGCTTGAACACGGTCCACGTCACCCACAGCGGGATGAAAGTGAGCAATCCGGTGATCAGGTAACGCTTGACGCGCAGCGACGGCATACTGGCTTCGGTTGGTGGGCAGAGGTGGTCATTGTAAATGACGCCGGCATGGCGTCGGCTCCCGGTATTGGCGCATCCGCATGATGCCGCCCAGGCCCACGGTCACCCACATCAGCAAACTGATGTAGACGCCGACCGTCGGGATCACGTGCAGGAAGTCCAGGCGCAACGCGCGCGCCAGTTCGAACGTGCCGACTGTATACATGCCCAGTGGAAACACAATGTCCCATGCGTCCACTTCGTAGCGGAGCGGCACATGGCGCCAGCCATAGCGCCAGATTTCCAGGATCACCAGCAGCGGGATCCACCACGTGGCGGTGGCCCAGAAAAACAGCGTGAAACCTTTGACGAAGGGCATCAGGTCGAGCAGCGCACTGGAAGCAGGCGTGTGCAACACCAGCAGGCTGCCGGCCAGCGTGGTGATCGCCAGCGCGCCCATGTTGATCCAGTACGGCGGCGTGAACTCGCGTGCGCGCAGCGGGAAGAACACGATGCGATAGACCACCAGCGTGATGATCAGCAGGTACAGCGCGTCGCCCAGCAGGTACAGGCACAGCGCCACGAACAACCAGGCCGCACCGGCTGCCGGATCGTCTGCCACCAGCAGCACCAGCAGCACCGCCAATGCCTGGGTCGCCACGACGGCCACCAGCCAACCGCCGTTGATGCTGCGGGTGAACCCCGGTTTGATTCGCGCGGTGATGGTGGCGGCAAAGAACAGATAGATCAGCCCGACCCAGCAAAGCGCCCCGAACACCGCCAGCGCCCGCGCCACATGCGGCAGATGCACCACCGTCAGGCACTGGCTGCCCAGGACACAGACGGCGGCCGCCAGTGTGAGGAAACCTGCGCCACGGCTGGGATCGACGAAGTCGGCAACCAGTTCGTGGCGAAATCGGGTCAGGCGCAAGACGGTCAGCGCGAGCAGGACCACGAAAGCCAGCACGTTCAGCGCCAGCAATGCCAGCGCCAACACAGGCATGGCGTGCTGGTTCACGTCGATGGACACGATACCCGTGGCCATGACCATGGCAAAGCAGCCGGGGTTGAGCTGGCGTGCGCGCTGCAGCAGGAAATCCGCCAACCGCATGGCTTTTGCCCATGTCAGGAATGCTGCCCGGCATTATGCCGCCCGGCGCCGGCGCATACCGGTCCTGATATCTGTGTGCGGCTGTCGCGGGCATGTGTCCAGGCGCGGATGGCCGTGCCTGGCTTTCGGCCGGGCGCGCTGGCGCAGTACGATAACGGGCTTTCGCTCGATGAATCGCCCATGACACCTATCCCGGGCCAACCGCGCGGTCAGCCCAACGTACGCACCGTGGGCAGTACCGACGCACTGCCAATAGCGCCCGCGCTTGGTCTGTCGCTTGACGCTGCGCAGATGCCGCGCAAGTCGACCCTGGTGACGCATCGTATCCTGCTGATCAGCGTGCTCGCGATCCTGCTGGGCGCCGTGGCGGCGTGGGCCGCGCAGCTGCTGATGTTCATGATCAACCTGATCACGGACATCTGCTTCTATGGCCGCGTATCGGATGTCATTGGGCGCGATACCCACGCCGGTTCGTTCGTGCTGTCGCCGGCCGGAAACCAGCTCGGAGCTTGGGTGATCCTGGTTCCAGCCATCGGTGGCGTGGTTGCCAGCGTCATGGCACGCTGGGGCTCGCGTGCGATCCAGGGCCACGGCATCCCTGAGGCGATGGAGCAGATCCTTACCAACGAGTCCAACATCCCGGCGCGCATGACCTGGTTGAAGCCAGTGTCGTCGGCGTTTGCCATTGGTACCGGTGGCCCGTTCGGCGCCGAGGGTCCGATCATTTCCACCGGTGGGGCGCTGGGTTCGCTGATCGGCCAGTTGTTGCGCGTATCGGCCAACGAACGCAAGGTGCTGCTCGCTGCAGGCGCGGCCGCTGGCATGGCAGCGGTGTTTGGAGCGCCGCTGGCTTCATTGGTGCTGGCCGTTGAGTTGTTGCTGTTCGAGTTGCGCCCGCGTTCGCTTATCCCCGTGGCGCTGGCGACGGTCACGGCAGTGGGCGTGCGCTATGCCACCTACGGCGCCGGTCCGGTGTTTGCGATGCCGCACATACTGCAGCCGGGGGGTTGGGCGCTGATCAGTTACCTGGTGATTGGCGCCATCGTCGGCTTCGCCTCGGTGTGGGTGAGCAAGGCGGTGTATGGCGTGGAGGATCTGTTTGCCAAGCTGCCGATCCACTGGATGTGGTGGCCGATCATCGGCGCGCTGGTGGCGGGCGTCATTGGCTGGATCGAACCACGGACGCTGGGCGTGGGCTACGACAATATCGACGCGTTGGTGCAGGGGCACTTCGGTGTCACCGTGCTGCTCAGCTTCGGCATGCTGAAGTTCCTGTCGTGGGTCATCGCGCTGGGCAGCGGCACGTCCGGCGGCACACTGGCACCGCTATTCATGATCGGCGGTTCGCTCGGCGCGCTGGTGGGCATAGGCATGGGCGACGTCGCGCCGTGGTTCGGCATTGATCCGCGCATCGCCGCGCTGGTGGGCATGGCCGCCATCTTTGCCGGCTCATCGCGCGCGCTGCTGACGGCCATCGTGTTCGCGTTCGAGACCACGCGGCAACCGGCGGCGCTGCTGCCGCTGCTGGGCGGGTGCACCGCGGCGTACCTGATTTCGGCATTGATGATGCGCAACACGATCATGACCGAGAAGATTGCGCGCCGTGGCGTGCGCGTGCCCTCGGAATATGCCGCCGATTATCTGGATCAGGTCACGGTGGGCAGCGCGTGCGCGCGCGATGTGTATTCGTTGCGCGGTGAGCAGACTCTTGCCGAGGTGCGCCGCTGGCTGGGTGAAGGCACGCCCGAGGCACAGCACCAGGGCTTTCCGGTATTGAACGCCGCCGGCCAGGTTCAAGGCGTGCTGACCCGGCGCACCTTGCTTGATCCGCAATGGCATTACACGTTGACGGTGGGAGAGCTGGTGACCCGCGCGCCGGTGATGGTCAAGGAAAGCCATTCGCTGCGCGAGGCCGCCGATCACATGGTGGCAGAGCAGGTCGGGCGTTTGATCGTGGTCAGCCAGGACGCCCCGTACCGCCTGATGGGCATCCTCACCCGCGGCGATATCCTGTCCGCCCACGCCAAGCGTTTGCGCGAGGCGCGCTTCAAGGGCCGGCACATCAAGCTGGGCAAGTCGCACGACAAGTCGCACAAGACGACGCCCCCCGCATAACGCAGCACAGGCACCCGCGAGTGGAGCGCGCCCAGACCCGCTAACCGCGAATCCGCGCCCGGTGTGCGCTCGCGCATCCACGGCGGCACGTGCCACACGCGCATTGCGCTCGCCGCGGTCTCCTTGCCCGGACCAGAGAATGTCGTGGCCCGTCCTGCACATGCGGCGGGTGGTCGCTGCCCGACTGCAGGCGCGTTGATGATTTCCTCAGCGCGCCTTGGGTTTCAACCGGACGTAGACCTGCTTGCGCACGCGGGCGATGACCTTGCCTTCGCCGGTGGTGACGTCAGTCTCGAACCAGCGCAGCACTTTGGCGCCGGTGGCCGCCGCCGTCCGCAGTTCGTCGACCACTGACGGCTCCAGTTTGAAATGCGCGTAGACGTCCGCGTAGCCGGGTGCGACGAATTCAATCGCGCCGGCCTTGTCCCACACGTAGTAGTCGCTGCCGAGCTGGCGCATCAGCAGCAGCATCCAGAACGGGTCGGTCATGGCAAACAGGTTGCCGCCGAACTGGCTGCGGACGTAGTTGCGGTTCCACAAGCGCAGGCGCAGAACGACCTTGACCTCACTCCAGTCGGCGCTTATCCGCTGCACGCGGATGGCGTTGAACAGGAACGGTGGCCACAGGTTGAGCAGGCGGCGGAAGGTGGTGGGACGCATAGGGCAGGGAATAGGGAGTGGCGGATGGGAAATCGCTAGAGCAGAACATGGGCGAGCGTGCGGTTTGAGCGAAGGGAAAGAGCGGCGGGCGGTGCCGCCCTACCAGAGCACGCTTTCTGATTCCGAATTTCGGTGCCGGCTCTTCAGGGTCCCTGTTCCCTATCTCCCATTCCGGCTATCAAAACAGCAACGAGGCCATCTTGCGCCGGTAGCGACCGACCAGTTCGGCGTCGTCGAGCGTCGCGAACGCGGCGAGCAGACGCTTCTTGCCCTGGCCTTCATTCCAGTCGCGGGCGTTCTTCAGGATCAGCAGGAAATGTTCGAGCCCGGCTTCGGGGTCGCCTTCCAGCAGCAGGCGCACGCCGAGCAGGTCATGTGCAGGCCAGTCTTCGGCATTGGTCTGGATGCGCTGCTCGAGCTCGGCCACGGATGGTGAGTCCGCCAGCGTGCGGGCCAGCTCCAGCTCGCTGCGCAAGCGGATGGCGCGCGAGTCGGTCGCCAGGTTGATCGGCAGCGCGGCCAGTTCGGCTTCGGCCGCGGCGGTTTGTCCGGCGTGCATCTGGGCGAGGGCTAAGTCCAGCTTGAGCTCGGCGTTCTTGGGCGCGGCAGCGATGGCTTGTTGCAGTCGGGCAACCGCCTGCTCGGGCGTTTCCGGTACCGCTTCAGGCACGATTTCGTCGGCGGGCGCCGCCGCCAGCGGCTGCACATGGCGGCCGAGAAACTCGCGTATGCCTGCTTCGGGCAAGGCACCGGCAAAACCATCCAGCGGCTGGCCATCCTTGATCAACACCACGGTGGGCACGCTGCGGATGCCGAACATGCCGGCGATCTCCTGCTGCTGCTCGACGTCGATCTTGCCCAGGCGGAACGCGCCGTTGTACTCGGCTGCGAGTTTTTCCAGCATCGGCCCGAGCGTCTTGCACGGCTCACACCAGGTCGCCCAGAAGTCGAGCAGGACCGGTGTGGCCATCGAGCCCTGGATGACGTCGGTCTCGAAGTTGCTTTCATCCACATCGAACTGGTGGGTGGGGACGGTTGCAGTCACGGGTGACTCCTTCAAGGCGATGCCCAGCAGATCAGGGCAACGCCCAGCATATCAACCCGGCCGTGCATGCTTCGCGCAGGCGTGACGTGGATTTGCGAGAATCGACCGATGCCGCCGCGCGCCGCGCAGCGTTTTCCCGCCACAGGCCCATTGCATGCCCAACGGCACGCCGGAACAACTGCTGGTTTGCGAGTATTGCGACACCGTCTACCGGCGGTGCCGCCTTTCGCGTGGCCAGGTGGCGCAGTGCGCGCGCTGCGAGTGCGTGCTGGAGCGCCACCAGTGGCTGAACCCGGCGGTGTTGCTGGCGCTGGTCCTTACCGCGATGGTGGTGTTCCTGCAGGCCAACATCTGGCCCATCGTCACCCTGGGCCTGAGCGGACAGCACAACAGCGTCACGCTGTGGGGCATGATCCTGGCGATGTGGCGCGAGGGCGCGGCCGTGGTGGCGGTCATCACCGCCGCCACGCTGTTCTTCTTTCCGCTGCTGAAAATGCTGCTGCTGGGATGGTTGTTGTGGTTTGCGCGGCTGGGCGTACGCGCGCCAGGTTTCCGGCGATTGATGGTGATGCTGCACTACGTCAACCCGTGGACGATGAGCGAGGTGTTCGTGCTTGGCGCGCTGGTGGCGATCATCAAGGCGCATGTGTACTTTCAGGTGGTGGCTGACCCGGGCATCTATGCCTACGCCGCGCTGACGGTGTTGATCACGTTGTTTTCCGGCGTGGACCTTCGCGACCTGTGGGACCTGCCCGAGCTTGAGGCCACATGAGCGCGCTGCCCAGAGCGGCCGAACTGGGCCTGATCAGTTGCCGCGTGTGTTCGCAGGTGTGCCGCAATGTGGTCGGCGACGAGCAGCTTGATGGCGATGGCGTGGCCGATGCCATGGCGTGCCCGCGCTGCGGCTCGCCGCTGCACCGGCGCAAGACCGCCAGCTACTCGCGCACGTGGGCGCTGCTGATCGCCGCGTTCCTTTTGTACATCCCGGCCAACGTGCTGCCGATCATGCGCACGGCCAGTTTGAACGACGTGGATGACAACACCATCATCAGCGGCGTCGTGGAATTGTGGGTCAAGGGCTCGCCCTATCTGGCGATCATCGTGTTTCTCGCCTCCATCGTGGTACCGATGTTGAAGTTCACGGTATTGACGATGCTGCTGGTCAGCAGTCAGCGGCGCAGTGGCTGGGCGTTGACCCAGCGTGCGAAGCTGTACCGGTTCGTCGAACTGATCGGCTACTGGTCGATGCTGGATGTGTTCGTGGTGGCACTGCTCACGGCGCTGGTGCGTTTCAACGTGCTCAGCCGCGTGGAGCCGTTGCCGGGCGTGATCTTTTTCGGCCTGACGGTGGTACTGACCATGCTGGCCTCGATGACGTTCGACCCCCGGTTGATCTGGGATGGCAAGGAAAGTGATGACTGAGCAAGTTCCCGATCCGACGCCCCCCGGCGCCGAAGATGACGCGCCGGGCAGTGACCTGCCGCTGCCAGTGGTGACGCGGCGGCGCCGTTCGCACGCGTCCTTGGTGTGGCTTATCCCGGCGCTGGCGGCGCTCATTGGCCTGACGCTGGTGGTGCATGCCTGGCTGCAGGCCGGACCGGAAATCACCATCAGCTTCCAGAGTGCCGAAGGGCTGGACGCGGGCAAGACCCTGGTCAAGTACAAGAACGTGGTGATCGGCCGCGTGCAGGGCATCGACCTGAGCGAGGACCGCAGCCGCGTACTGGTCAAGGTGGCGCTGGAAAAAAGTGCCGAGAGTTTTGCCACGCGTGACACCCGCTATTGGGTGGTACGCCCGCGTATCGGCCTGGGCGGCGTGTCGGGCATCGATACCTTGCTGTCGGGCTCTTTCATCGCGGCCGATATCGGCGAGTCGCGGGAGGAGGCCGACACCTTCAAGGGCCTGGAAATCCCACCGGCAGTCAACCACGGCGCGCCCGGGCGCAGTTTTACCCTGCATTCTCAGGACCTGGGCTCCCTGGATATCGGCTCGCCAGTCTATTTTCGTCGCATCCAGGTTGGACGCGTGGTCTCTTATGCGCTGGACAAGAACGGCAAGGGCGTGTCCCTGCACATCTTCATCGACGGACCCAACGACCGATTCGTCACCACCGCCTCGCGCTTCTGGAATGCCAGCGGCGTGGACGTGTCCATCGGCGCCAACGGGCTGAAGCTCAACACGCAGTCGCTGTCCACGTTGCTTGCCGGTGGCGTGGCGTTCCAGGAACCTCCCGGCCCGCACGAGTCCACGCCGGCGCCGGAACAAGCTGCCTTCACCCTGTTTGGCGATCAGGCAACCGCGATGGCGCCACCCGACGGTGCGCCGCATTACCTGCGCATGCGCTTCGAGCAGTCCGTGCGTGGGCTGGCGGTGGACGCGCCGGTGGAGTTCCTCGGCATCAACATCGGCAAGGTGGTGTCGGTGCGCCTGGATTACGACGAAGCCAAGCAACGCTTCCCGGTGGAGGTTGGCGCGGTGGTGTATCCGCAGCGCCTGGGCGACGCCTATGAAAAGCTCGAGGCGCTGGCCAAGTCGCGCGGGCTCAGCACCGAGCTGCCGTCGCTGATGGGGCGGTTGATCGAGCATGGCATGCGCGCGCAGTTGCGCACCGGCAACCTGTTGACCGGGCAGTTGTACGTGGCGCTGGATTTCGTGCCCAAGGCCGGCAAGGTGGCGTTTGATCCGCAGGCCAAGCCGCTGACCATTCCGACCGTGCCCGGCAGCTTCGACAAGCTCCAGGAGCAGGTGGCGTCCATCGTCGACAAGCTGGGCAAGGTGCCTTTCGACAGCATCGGCAACAATCTGGACCACGCGCTCGCTGGCCTGGACACCACGCTCAAGCAGATCAATGCGCAGACCCTGCCGCAGTTCAAGGACACCCTGCACGGTGTGCAAAAGACCATGGATTCGGCCAATGACGCGTTGTCCGGCGACTCACCCTTGCAGCAGAGCCTGGGTGGCACACTCAAGGAGCTGCAACGCATGGCACGTTCGCTGCGCGTGCTCAGTGATTACCTGGGCACGCATCCGGAGGCCTTGATTCGCGGCCGCGGCGCCGACGGCAAGCCCTCCGCTCCGGTAGCCGCGCCGGCGCCGCTGCCACGCGAGTCCACCACCCACAGGAGCAAGCCATGATTTGCCACCCGTTGCGCGCCCTGGCGCTGCTGGGCGTGTTGGGCCTGACGGCCTGCACGTCGGCGCCGCTGCACTACTACACGCTGGTGGCGCCGCAAGCGGATTCGGGTGCGCAGGCGGGCGCGGCATCCGCCCCTGACCTCAGCTTCGAACTGCTGCCGGTGAGCGTGCCGGCACAGGTCGACCAACCGCAGTTGGTGGTGCGCAGCGGCGCGCAAGGCATGCAACTGCTGAACGGCGAACGCTGGATCGCACCGCTGGCCGACGAGCTGCGCAGCGCGTTGGCAGCCAACCTGACGCACGCCTTGCCGGCGCGCGATGCCAGCGGCCTTCCCGCCGATGGGCGGCCGCGCCTGCGCATCAAGTTCGACGTGCGGCGCTTCGATTCGCAACCGGGCCAATACGCGTTGCTGGCCGGCACGTGGAGCGTGCGCCCGGTCCAGGGCGCGCGTGCCGGCCAGGTGGAGACGACGCTGACCTGCGCCGACAGCGTTCGCGAAAGCGTCGGTCCGGGCTATCCGGCCCTGGTTGAAGGCCACCAGCGCGCGCTGGCGCGCGTCGCCGCGCATATCGCTGCAGCGGCGCGTGCGGTGGTGGCGGGACAAACGGCCGCCTGCCCAACGCGGTGAGCCGGTGGCGGCAGGTCTTTCGCTTGGCGGCTGGTGCGCGCTTGGGCTAGGCTGCTGTGTTTACCGCAACGCGCGACGCACGCGCACCCATCGCACTGGCAACTGACATGCAAGACACGCAAACCGCGACCCCGGCCGGTGCAGATGACACCTGTGGCCAGGCCTACCGCCCGCACGTGGTGGAGGCTGGCGCGCAGGCTTACTGGAACGCGCACCACGCCTACGAGGTCACCGAGGATCCGTCGCGACCAAAGTTCTACTGCCTGGCGATGCTGCCGTATCCGTCCGGTGCTCTGCACATGGGCCACGTGCGCAATTACACCATCAGCGACGTCATCAGCCGCTACCAGCGCATGAACGGCAAGAACGTCTTGCAGCCGATGGGTTGGGACGCGTTTGGCCTGCCGGCTGAGAACGCCGCGATCAAGAACCAGACGGCACCGGCAAAGTGGACGTACGCCAACATCGAGCACATGCGCTCGCAGCTGCAGTCGCTGGGCTATGCAATTGACTGGACCCGCGAGTTCGCCACCTGCCGGCCGGAATATTACCGCTGGGAACAGCTCATGTTCACGCGGCTGTTGAAGAAGGGCCTGGCCTACCGCAAGAATGCGGTGGTCAACTGGGACCCGGTCGACCAGACCGTGCTGGCCAACGAACAGGTCATCGACGGTCGCGGCTGGCGTTCGGGCGCGGTGGTTGAAAAGCGCGAGATCCCGCAGTGGTTCCTGAAGATCACCGATTACGCGCAGGAGCTGCTTGATGGCCTGGACACGCTGCCGGGCTGGCCGGACGCGGTCAAGACCATGCAGCGCAACTGGCTGGGGCGCAGCGAAGGGCTGGAGATCCAGTTTGCGGTGGAAGGCGAAAGTATCCCGCTCACAGTTTTCACCACCCGCCCGGACACGTTGATGGGTGTCAGCTTTGTCTCCATTGCCGGCGAACACCCGCTGGCAATCAAGGCTGCGCGCGACAACGCGCCGTTGGCCACCTTCCTGGACGAGCTCAAGCACGGCGGCGTGTCCGAAGCCGAACTGGAAACCCAGGACAAGCGCGGCATGGACACCGGCTTGCGCGCGATCCATCCGGTCACCGGCGAGACGCTGCCGGTGTGGGTCGCCAACTTCGTGCTGATGGGCTACGGCACCGGCGCGGTGATGGCCGTGCCCGGTCATGACGAACGCGACTGGGCATTTGCCCGCCGCTACGGCTTGCCGATCCGCATGGTCATCGTAGATCGCGAGGTGCTCGATGCCGCGCGTGAAATCCGCCGTGACCTGGCGCAGGGCAGCGATGCCAACCCGATGCAGGCCGCCTTGCGCGGCGGATCGACGGACGCCTACGACACCGGCGCGGCGGTCGGCATCATCGAGGAATTCGAGCGCTACATCCGCGAGCAGGGGGCCTATACCGAGCACGGCCTGCTGATCAACTCCGGCGAATTCGACGGCATGCAGTTCGATGCCGCCTGCGATGCCGTGGCGACCCGCCTGGAGCGCGATGGCACGGGCCGGCGCCGCGTCAACTGGCGACTGCGCGACTGGGGCGTGAGCCGCCAGCGTTACTGGGGTTGTCCGATCCCGGTGATCTACTGCGCGACCTGTGGCGCGGTACCGGTGCCTGAGGACCAACTGCCGGTGGTGCTGCCCGAGGACGTGGCGTTCAGTGGCGTGCAGTCGCCGATCAAGTCCGATCCACAATGGCGCGAATGCACCTGCCCGCAATGCGGCGGGCCAGCCGAGCGCGAGACCGACACCTTCGATACCTTCATGGAGTCGAGCTGGTATTACGCGCGCTACACCAGCCCCGGTGCCGAGGCGCAGATTGACGAGCGCGCCAACTACTGGCTGCCAGTAGACCAGTACATCGGCGGCATCGAGCACGCGATCATGCACCTGCTGTATTTCCGCTTCTATCACAAGCTGTTGCGTGACGCGGGGATGGTGCACTCGGACGAGCCGGCGACAAACCTGTTGTGCCAGGGCATGGTCATCGCCGACACGTTCTACCGGGAGTTGGCCACCGGCGGAGTGGACTGGATCAACCCTGCCGAGGTGGAGGTGCAGCGCGATGACCGCGGCCATATCAGCGGGGCGGTGCTCAGGGCGGACGGCAAGGCCGTGTCCATCGGCGGCACCGAAAAGATGTCCAAGTCCAAGAACAACGGCGTGGACCCGCAAACCATGGTGGACAAATACGGCGCCGACACAGTGCGCTTGTTTTCCATGTTTGCCGCGCCGCCGGAGCAGTCGCTGGAGTGGAACGAGGCCGGTGTGGAAGGCATGTCGCGCTTCCTCAAGCGTTTGTGGCGCGACGTCACCACGCATGCCGCGAACCCGGATCATCCTGCCACCGACCCGGGCGCGCTGGATGCCGGCCAGAAGGCCTTGCGCCGCCAACTGCACGAAACCATCCAGAAGGTCAGCAACGATTTCGGCCGCCGCCACGCCTTCAACACCGCCATCGCCGCGCTGATGGAGCTGCTCAACGCGCTCAACCGTTTCAGCGACCAGAGCGATCAGGGCCGGGCCGTGCGTCACGAGACGCTGGAGGCGATGGTGCTGCTGCTCAACCCGGTGGTGCCGCACGTCAGCCACGCGCTCTGGCAGGTGCTGGGCCATGCTGAATGCGTGCTCGAAGACCAGCCGTGGCCGCAGGTCGATGCGTCCGCGCTGGTGCGCGACAGCGTGAAGCTGGCGGTGCAGGTCAATGGCAAGCTGCGCGCTACCATCGAGGTTCCCGCCAACGCCACGCGCGAGGAAGCCGAAGCGCTGGCCCGTGCGCAGCCGCAAGTGATGCACTTCCTCCACGGCCTGGACGTGCGCAAGGTCATCGTGGTGCCCGGCAAGATCGTCAACATCGTCGCAGGATGAAACCCATGAGTGGCAAGCAGGCAAATTGGTCATTTCGCGTCGCACTGCTGCTGGTCGCGGGCCTGCTGTTGGCCGCGTGCGGATTTCATTTGCGGGGCAACGCCCAGCTGCCCGCCTCGATGCAGCGCGTACATCTGGATTTCAACGGCAACAACGATTTGCAGCGCCATCTGGCACGCGCGCTGCAGATTGCCGGCGTCAACGTGGAAGACAACAGCGGGCCGGGCATCGCCGAATTGCGCGTGCCGGTGGCGGCGTTCAGCACCGAGACCGTGAGCGCCGGCGGCTACTCGCGCATCAGCGAGTTCGCCGTGCGCTACCAGGTGCAGTTCGAGGTCACCGACGCGACCGGCCAGGTGCTGGTGCCGAGCCAGCGCATCGACATGTCGCGCGAGTACAGTTACGACGCCACCAACACCGTGGGCAACAGCTCGCAGGTGCAGGAAATCCAGCGCAGCCTGAACGACGACATGGTGCAATCGATCCTGTTCCGCCTGCAGGCCGCCGGCCGCCAGGCCGCCACGCCGGGCCACTGATGCCGCTGGCCCCGGCGCAATGGCGCAAGGCGCTGGCGGCGGAGACGCTGGCGCCGGTGTACCTGTTGGCCGGCACGCCGTTGCTGGTACTGGAAGCGGCTGATGCGTTGCGCGCGCACTCACGCGAACTTGGCTACAGCGAACGCGAAGTGCTCGAGGTCGGCCAGCACTTTGACTGGAACGACCTGGCGCGTGCCGGTGCCGGCATGTCACTGTTCGCCACCCGACGCATGCTGGATTTGCGCCTGCCCACCGGCAAGGCCGGGGTCGATGGCGCCAAGGCCATCACCGCGTTCTGCGCCGACCCGCCGCCGGACGTGACCTTGCTGATCACGGCGATGGAGTGGAGCAAGAAGCATGACGCGGTGTGGAGCCGCAAGCTCGACGCGGCCGGCGTCATGGTTGTGTTCAATCCGCCACGTGTCGATGAATGGCCGGCGTGGATCAACGCCCGGCTGGCGGCACACGGCTTGTCCGCCACCTCCGATGCCATCGCCCTGCTGGCCGAGCGCGTGGAGGGCAACCTGCTGGCCGCCGCGCAGGAGATCGACAAGCTGGTGGTGCTGCATGGTGAAGGCCGACTGGACGTCGCCGCGATGGAGTCGCTGGTGGCCGACAGCGCGCGCTATGACGTATTCAAGCTCACCGACGCAGCGTTCGCTGGCGAGGGCGCACGCGCGTTGCGCATCTTGGCTGGCCTGCGTGCGGAAGGCGACGAGTTGCTGGCGCTGATGGGCTGGCTGGTCAACCAGTTGCAACTGGCGCTGCGCCTGGGCAACGCCCGCGACCTCAATGCGCAAATGCGCGCCGAGCACCTGTTTTCCACGCGCGAGGCACTGTTCCGTCAGGTGCTGCGCCGCGCGCCGCGCGAGCACTGGCTGCACTGCCTGGCGCGCGCCGCACGCATCGACCGCATAGTCAAGGGTCGCGAAACCGGCGACGCCTGGCGTGAAGCCGAACGCCTGGTCGCGGCCATTGCCGAGCCGCGCGTGGCCAGGGCGCTGGCGTGAAACCACTGGCGCTCCTGGGCGGCACCTTCGACCCGGTCCACGTGGGGCACTTGTGCGTGGCATGGGAGGCGTCCGAACTGCTGGACGCGGAAGTGCGGCTGCTGCCGGCCAGCGTGCCGCCACATCGCGCCGCGCCCGTGGCCTCGGCGTCGCAGCGGGTCGCCCTGCTGCGTGCGGCCCTGCAGGGACAGACGCGGCTCGTGCTGGACGCACGCGAGCTGGACCGCGCCGGTCCGTCCTGGACAGTCGATACCTTGCGCGAATTGCGTGCCGAGCACGGCGATCGGTCGCTCGTGTTGCTGGTTGGCGCCGACGCCTTTGCCGGATTGCCGACCTGGCACCGCTGGCGCGAGCTGTTTGCACTGGCCCACATCGGCGTGCTCAGTCGCCCGGGAGTGTCGTCGCAGTTGACCCAGGAACTGGAAGCCGAGGTCGCGCACCGGCGCGTCGCGCAGGCCGATGCGCTGCAGGCAGCACCCTGCGGAAAGGTCATCAACCTGAG
Source organism: Rhodanobacter sp. (assembly GCA_039936515.1). Lineage (GTDB taxonomy): Bacteria > Pseudomonadota > Gammaproteobacteria > Xanthomonadales > Rhodanobacteraceae > Rhodanobacter. The sequence continues at coordinate 17,224 of JBDTIE010000090.1, forward strand.
CGTAACGCCGCTGCAAATCTCCGCAACCCGTATCCGCCAACTGCTGGCCGAAGGACGTGACCCACGCTATCTGTTGCCAGCGGGCTTGTTCGACGATGCGTCCTTGCTCATCCCCTACCGCCATCCCGCCGCTCAGAAATCTGTCCGCGGTTGATGCTCGTGGACGGGAATGGGGAATCTGCAATGTGCGGACGCGCTCGGATCGAGGTGAGTCGCGCACAGGCGCCGGGTGTCTTTTGAACTGCGCTCACGCGATGTTCAACGCGCAGGCAATAGGTTTCTCAAGTTCTCCCCGGTAGTGTCGATAGTGGGTTGACACTGCGTCCGGTAGACCAGGCGCGGTCTGCCTCGTCTGATCTGGAGCCATGCGCGGTTCATCTGATGCCCTTTCAAATTGAAGCCCTCTCGCTGATCAGCGCCATGCAGGCAGCCGTGCTGGCGGCGATGCTGTGGGTTGGTGTGCGTGGTGCGCCGGGCGCACCGGGGCGCAGTCTGTCGCTGCGTGCCGCGGCGCTGGCGGTGGAGGCGCTCGGTTGGGGTGCGTTTGCGGCGCATGGTTTTATCAGTCCCGAGGCGTTGCTGCTGGGCGGCAATGCGCTGAACCTGCTGGCGCAGGCGATGGTGGTGGTCGCCGTGCGCATGCTGCTGGGCGAATCGCTGCGGCTGCGCCTGATCCTGGGCATAGCGGTGGTGGGCTGGCTGGGCGTGGCCTGGCTGGGCACGGTGCATCCGGATTATCGGCTGCGCGTGCTGTGGGGCACGCTGGTCATTTTCTGCAATCTCGGCCTGCAGGCGCAGGCGCTGCTCAACGGCCGCTCGCGCGCACGCAGCGTGCTGCTGCTGCTGCTGGCGATGTCCGCGGCACTGCTGGTGTGGCGCAACGGCGGGTTGTGGTTTGGCGCTGCGGCGCCGACCAGGCTGGGCGCACCCGGCGCGGTGAATTACCTGTATGTGCTATTCGCCGGGATGCAGCCGCTGTTTGCCAGCGTCGGCTTCCTGCTGCTGTATGGCGACGTGCTGCAGCGACGCCTGTCCGCGTTGGCACGGCTCGATCCGCTTACCGGTGTCAACAACCGTCTGGCGTTGGATGAGATCGCCACGCAGGTATTGGCCACGGCCGCGCGCAGCGACCAGCCGGTGGGAGTGCTGATGCTCGACGCCGATCATTTCAAGAAGGTCAACGACAAATTCGGCCACGCTGGCGGCGACACCGTCTTGCGCGCCGTGGTGGGAACCATCAACGCGACACTGCGTGCCAGCGACGTGATTGGTCGCGTGGGTGGCGAGGAGTTCGTCGTGATCGCGCCCAATACCAACATGGACGAACTCATGGTGCTGGCCGAGCGCATTCGCGTCACGCTGGCGGCCACGCCGCTGACGGTCGACGGTACGGTGCTCAACTTGACCGTATCCATCGGCGCGGCGTTGGCGCCGCCGGGCACGCGGGATATCACCGGCGTGCTGCGGCTGGCGGATCTTGCCTTGTACAGCGCCAAGCGCGGCGGCCGCGATCGTGTTGCCGCCAGCGGGCCGGTGCTGATGGATACGGCCACACCCGCCTAGCCGAGTCGTTTTTTCACGCGGCCTACCAATGCGCCGGCTATCTTGGGGCTTTCCCCATGGAGAGAAGCCATGCCTGACGCCATCACGCATGACCGCAACGCCCGCCGTTTCCACACCACCGTCGACGGTACCCAATGCGAGCTGGACTACACCTTGGCTGATGGTGTGATGACCATCACCCACACTGGCGTGCCGCCACAGGTCGGTGGCCGCGGGCTTGCCGCGGCGCTGGTGGAGACCGCGTTGACCGCTGCTCGGGAAGAAGGTTGGAAGGTGATTCCGGCCTGCTCCTATGCTGATGCCTGGATGCGCCGCCACCCGGACTTCGACGACCTGCGCGCTTGACCGCGAAAACGCCGAAGGCAGGACCGACGGCACCACGCAGGGCGTCGTGGCCGCGGCGCATGCTGCGTGATCGGCCGCGGATGCTGCTGGCGCTGGCATTGTTCGTGGTGGCCGGTGCGGGGCTCATTGCCGCCGGGGTGCAGGTGGTCAACGCGCTGCTGCTCGCGTTCGATATGGCTGCGACCGTGTTTCTGGGCATCCTGGCATGGCTTTTCAGCCATTCCTCGCCCAAGCACATGCGGCACCACGCGCAGACCCTGGACACCGGACGCTGGGGTGTGTTGTGGAGCGGGATCGTGATGTCGGTGGTGGTACTTGTGGCGCTTGGCAACGAATTGCATGCCGCGCGCCACGGGGGCGTGTTGCCGCTGGTCGTGGGCGTGTTGAGCGTGGTGCTGAGCTGGCTGTTCCTCAACAGCATGTTCGCGATCCACTATGCGCATGGCTACTACGGCGATTACGGCGACCAGCACGCCGGGCTGGAATTCCCGTGCACGCCCAAACCCGATTACTGGGATTTCGCGTACTTCTCCATCGTCGTCGGCATGACGTTCCAGGTATCCGACGTGCAGATCACCAGCAACTATCTGCGCCGGGTGGTGTTGATGCACAGCGTGATCGCGTTTTTCTTCAACGTGTTCA
>JBDTIE010000091.1:0-12408 GCA_039936515.1 Rhodanobacter sp.
TCCAGACGTACGCCGCGGTCAACTGCAATGGCGCGGAACTCTGCAGCCAGCGGGTCAAGCACCTCGGCCAGCGGAAAGGCGCGCGGTTGTGGGTGCAGGCGACCGCTTTCGAGCCGAGCGACGTCAAGCAAACCAGTGAGCAGACCTTCTGTGGCGGCAAGCGCGCCGTTGAGGTGCTGCGCAATCACCGTGTCGCTGCCCCGTTCGCCCAACGAGTGGGCAAACAGTTGCGCTGCGTGCAACGGTTGCATCAGGTCATGGGTGACGGCGGCAAGGAAGCGACTTTTGGCGTCGTTTGCCGCCTGTGCCTGGGCAGAGGCCGCGGCAAGCTCGCCGGTGCGTGACGCCACACGCAGCTCCAGCGTTTCGTTGACGCGCTTGAGCGCGTATTCCGCCTGGCGAAACGCGGTGACGTCGGTGAAGGTCGCCACGAACCCACCGCCGGGCATCGGGTTGCCGCGGATTTCGATAACGGCGCCATCCGGAAAGCGCCGCTCCGACAGATGCCGCGTGCCGGCGCGCATGTGCGTGAGCCGACGTTGCACGCGCTGCTCGACTTCGCCAGGCCCCAGCACGCCGCCATCAATGTTGTAGCGGGTCAACTCGGCCACCGGCCGACCCACCTGCAGCAGTTCGGGCGGGTAGTTGAACAGGCGTGCGTAGGGCGTATTCCATGCAACCAGATGGAGATGGGCGTCGACCACGCAAATGCCCTGGCTCATGCTTTCCAGTGCTGCCTCCAGCACGCGCTGGTTGAACCGCAAGTCCTGCGTCGCTTCGCCGACGATGGCAACCACGGTATCCAGGTCATCGCGGCCCTGGCGATGCACCACGTCCAGCAGCAGTCGCGCCGAGGCGGGGCCGATCACAGCGCCCAGTTCATGTTCAACCCGTGCCACGCGCACGCGTCCAGCCGAACCGGCAGCAGGCGCGGCATCGAACAAGAGTTGCACGCGTTCGACCGGCAGGAACCGCGAGGCCAGTGCCCGCAATTCAGCCACGCCAACGTCGCCCACGCCCAAGCCCTGCCCGGCCTGTCCATAGCTCGACGCCGCCACCGTCATCATCACCGCGACGTTGGCTGCCAGGCTCGCAGTCACCGCGCGACCCAGGCGGTTCCAGTCACCCAGGCCCAGCAAGCCATCCGGCGTCAACCAATGCAGGCTCGAAGCACCCGGCTGCAGCGACGATGCCAGCGTCGGCACGAACGCCGGCAGCAGCGCGTACAGCCACACCGCGGTGCCCGCGGCGAGGCCAGCCATCACCGCTCGCGAGCCCAGTTGCGGGCGGTAGATTGCCGCCAGCAATGCAGGCGTCAGCCCCGCCAGGGCGGAAAACGAGATCGCGCCAATATCGGCCAGCGCCTCGTTGCGCGCCAGCACGCGGCTGTACGCCCACGCCAGCAGGATCACCACCACGATCGCCACGCGTCGGTAGTTCAACAGCTCGCCGCGCAAGTCGCCATGCTCGTCGCGGCCCCAGCCAGCACGCACGCGCAGCGGTGCGACGAAATGGTTCACCACCATCAGGCTCAAAGCCAGCGTAGCGATCACCACCATGCTGGTGGCCGCACTCAGGCCACCGAGAAATGCGACCAGCGCCAAGCCGTGTTCGCCGCGCGCCAGCGGCAGCGCCAGCACATACATGTCCGAGGACACCCCGCTGGCTCCGAGCAGCGCGTCACCCATACGCGCCAGCGGCAGGATCGGCAGAGAAATCAGGATCAGGTAGGCCGGGAAAAGCCAGCGCGCGACACGCAAGTCGCCATCGTGCTGGCACTCCACGATACCGGCATAGAACTGGTGCGGCATGGTGAACATCGCCAGTGCGCCAAGCAGGATCAACGCCGGAAAACCGCCGCTGTCTGCTGCCGGCGGCAGGTTGGCAGGCAACCCGGCCGGGAGCGCGCTGAACAGCAGCGTGCCCAACGCCAGCATGGCGCCCAACTTGAACAGCGACTCGAACGCCATCGCCAGCACCAGCCCGCGGTTGTGCGCCATGGTCGAGGCGCGCCGGGTGCCGAACAGCATCGCGAACAGTGCCATCAACAGCGCCACGTACAGCGCACTGTCCTGCCACGGATCGGATTCGGACAACTGCCCGCGGCTGAGGATGCCGTAGCTCATCGCCACCGCCTTCAACTGCAACGCGATGTACGGCACGATGCCGATAACCACCACCGCGGTCACCAGCGCCGCCAACCCCGAATGCCGCCCCAGCCGAACCGCAATCAGGTCGGCCAGCGACCCGGCGTTGTACTCACGAACCAGTTGCACCAGCCGGCGCAGAAATTTCAACGCGAACACGTACATCAGGATCGCGCCGACAAAGGTCGGCGGCAGCCACCAGCCAGAGCGGCTGGCCTGCGTCACCGTGCCGTAGAACGTCCATGAGGTGCAGTGGATGGCCAGCGACAGCGAATAGACGATGGCCCAGCGCTTCTCGAAAATGTGCGGACGCCGCTCGCCCAGCAGCGCGACGCCAAACAGCAATCCAAGCCAGCACAGCGCGGCGACGGCGATAACGCTGGCGCTCAGCATCCTGTTGCCGTCTGTGGCGGGGACTTCAGTCGTGACACTTTTTTGTGCTGTTGCGCGATCTGGCGTTTCTGAAAAGTGCGCGCAGGATGTGCGCTGCTCTGCCCGGGGACCCTGTGCAGCGGTGAGACGGAGTCGACAGGCCGCGTCAGCGGGCATCGGCACCACGCCCATGCCTTTTCGCAGGTACAGGGACGTACCTTCGGAAAGCCCGGCTCCGACTCACGGACTTTCCGGGCAGGGATGCCCGGAATGCGCCAAGCGGGGTGCCCCTCTGTTTGGCTACTTTCTCTCGGGCAAGCGAGAGAAAGTAGCTCGCGCGCCGAAGGCGCACGAAAGCTTCCAGCTTTAACGTTCCCTGCGTTGGGCGGAACAGAAGCCTGTGCTGGATGAACGTCGCGCACAAGGCGCGCACCTACAGCACGGCAGATAGCCAAACTGCGGCGAGCCGCAATCAATGTCCCGTCGGCAACCCCAGCGCCCGCACCGCGTTCACCACCCAGCGCAGCTGCACCCCATTGCGGCTGTCGTAGTCGGCTCCGGAGTATCCCCACCAGTCCCAGCATGCTTGCGGATTCAAAGGCGCGAAGCTTGCGCGGGTTTGAGGATATAGCACTGCCACATCGTAGACATCGGCCCAGCGGTTGAAGCCGGCGTCCTTGACGAAGGCCTCGCCGACCGCGTCGGCGTTTTGCTTGCAACCGTGGAAAGCAACCAACACACCACATGGCTTGCCCGCAAGGCACGCGGGCGGCAGGTAGACGTAACCGGTTTTGGCCATGAAGGCATCAGCGCCGTCCGGGCGCAACGCATCCTGGTCGAACGTGCGCAACTCGCCGCGCGCCGTGGTCGCTGCATGCGCGGGCTTGCCGAACATCTGGCTGAAGATTTCCCCGGCCGCGTCGAATCCGCATTGCCCCAGATACGGCGCGACGGATTTGTCACAGCTGTCGCCGCTGGCCGCCACCGGCAGGTTGTGCGCGAAAGCGCGCTGGCCATCGTCGTGCACCTGCATGCCGGTCAGACCCGGCGTGTGATCACGCAACTGCTCGTAGAAGTGCACGCCCGCTTCGGCAACCGCTGGCGCGACGAGCGCATCATCCTTGCCGTGCAGCAGGTAGACGCGCGCATGCGCCAGGTCCTTCAGCGCGCCAATCTCGCCGGCGGCGGAGCGCTTGCCGGCATGGGAGACCAGCGCGCCCACATCAGGTGCAGGCGTGCCCTTCATGCAGCTGCCCAGTGCCGCCGACAACTGGCCACCGGCACACCCGAACGGGCCACCGGCGACCAGTGCCGCATTCGGAAATATTTCCGGATAGGCCAGCTGCACCTGGGCGGCCATGTACGCGCCCGAAGACAGACCGACCACCGCCGTACGCGCCGGGTCGATTTTCAACGTGGGCAGCCTGGAGCCGACGTCCTTGGCACAAGCGGTACCCGCGGTCGCCAGCAAGGCCAGCCACAGCAGGCGTGTCATCCATCGAGCGTTCATCGGTCGGCTCCGTTTGGTTGTCCAGCAAACCGCAGGGCGGGCACCGCCCGCTGTGCCGCCTCCATCATGAGGCACAAACCCGGCGGGCAGTGCCCGCCCTGCAAGCGATGTCTTCAGAAGTTGTAGCGAACGTTGGCGTACCAGTTCCGCGGCATGCCGTAGTACGCAGTGCGGATGTTGCCTACGCTGGAGAACTCCTGGCCATCGGTCTTGTAGACCTTGTCACCCAGGTTGCGCACGCCGGCGCGTACCTGCCAACGGCCGTCCGCGGAGTCGAAGATGCCAAACGCCCCGGTGACCGAATACGCCTTCTGGCTCAATGCCGGGTAATTGTCCACGCTCAACCAGGTTTCGCCCCGGTAGGACCAGTCCGCACCAAGCGTGATCGCGCTGCCATTGCCCAGGTTGAAGACCTGTGTGGCCGCAACGCGCGACGTCCAACTTGGCGAGAACGGCACGTGTTTGTGCAATTCCGGGTTGTACAGCGGGTCGCTCGGATCCAGGCGGTGGTCGACGAACTTGGCGTAGCGTGCATTCATGAAGCCGACCTGGGCCGACAATCGGGTGCCTTGCCCCAGCACCGCGGCACCTTCGAACTCCACGCCGTCCATCTTCAGCTTGGCGGCGTTGATTACCGGGAAAGCAAAGGTCGGGGTGATCGCGCCAGGGTTCTGCACTTCCGACACACGCGCCTGGAAGTCCGTGTAGTCGCTGTGGAACGCGGCCACGTTGGCCTGCAGCTTGTTGTCAGCCGAGCGCCATTTCATGCCCAACTCGTAGGTCCACACGTATTCGGGGTTGTACTCGGCGGTCCGCGTTTCCGCGGCGGTATTGGCACGACCGTTGAAGCCGCCGGACTTGAAGCCGCGGCTGGCCGAGGCGTAGAGCATGGTTTGCGGGTCAAGCTGCTTTTGCAGGCTGAGCGAAGGCGTCCATGCATTCCAGCGCTTGCTGGCATCGAACGCCACGGTTTCATTGAGTGCACCGAACGGCACGCCCCAGAACGTGCTGGTGCTGCGGTCATAGTCCTTGTGATCGCTGCTGTAACGTACGCCTGCGGCCACGGTCCAGCTCGGCACGAACTCCCAGTTCATGTGGGCGAAGCCGGCGTAGGTGGTGGTAGTGAGATCGTCGTCGATGGTGCGCAGGAAGTTGATGCGTGTGCCGGCCAAGGCGAACAGGTCGCTGGCATATGCCTCTTGGTGTGAGGGCACGGTTTCGCGCAGGTAGTACAGACCGTAGACCGCCTGCAGGTTGCTGCCATTGTCGTACTGCAGTTGCAGCTCCTGGCTGGCCTGCTTCTGGTGGAAAGCGACCAGCACGTCGCCCAACTGAAACTGCGAGGCGTCGATGTCGATGTAGGAGTTGCTGTCGAGCTTGCGATACGCGCTGATGCTCTTGAGATTCCACTGCTCGGAAAGTTTCCAGTTGAGGTTCAACGCCGCGCCACCGTGCTCAAGTTGCTGACCCTTGTCCGGGTCGAACGAAGTACGGGTCTTGAAATCGTATTTCTTGTCCGGGTTGGGCTTGTACAAGGCCACCGGACCAAACACCAGGTCGGTGCGGGTCAGGGTCGAAACCGGCTGGCCCAAGGTAAGCCCAGTGTCCATCCTGGTGTAGTCGAGGGTCAGCACCGCGTCGAAGTTCTCCGACGGGTGGTAACGCAGCTTCCCGCGCACTGCCTTGGTGTCCTCGTCGTTGTACTTGTGACGGGTGGACGGGTCGGTGACGTAGCCGTCGGTTTGGGTCACCGCCCCGGCAATCGAGGCCGACCACGCGCCGCCCAGCGGGCCGCCCAGATAGAACTTGCCTTCGCGCCGACCGTAATTGCCGAAGCCGGCCTCGATCGATCCCTCGGTGCGCTCACCCGGATTCCTGGTTACTACCTTGACCGCGCCACCGGTGGAGTTCTTGCCGTACAGCGTGCCCTGCGGACCGCGCAGCACTTCGACACGCTCGACGTCGAACAAGCTGATCAGCGCGCCCTGGATGCGTGAGTAGTAGACGTCATCGACGTACATGCCCACGCCCGGATCAAACGTCTGCAACGCGTCGGGCTGGCCAATGCCGCGGATGAAGATGTTCGCGGCCGACGACGAGCCACGGCCCTGCACGATGTTGAGGTTGGGGACCGCGCCCTGCAGACCGTCGATGCTGTTGGCCTGCAGATCGCGCATGTCCTCGCCGCTGAACGCGGTGATGGCGACGGGGACTTTCTCCAGCGATTCATCGCGCCGCCGCGCGCTGACGGTCACTTCCTCCAGTTGCGTGGCGGTGTGCGAGGTGGTCTTGGTCTTGGCCGCAGTGGTGGTGACCGGGTCCTCCGGAGCCTGCTGCGCATGCACCGGCACAACCAACGCCAGACCGAGAACCATCCCAATTGCCGTACTCAGATGCGTGCGTTTCATCATGTCCCCTCACCGTGGATGCATCGCATCGCGCGAATGCTGATGGGGACAGGTTAAGCGGCCATGGCCAACTCCCGCACTTGTACCTTCGTACAGTGCCTGGGCGCGCATTGATTGCCGATACTTCAATCCCGCTGATTGCCTTTGTGTGTGCAGGAGATTCGCTGATGGCGTTCGTCATCGTGCTGGCCGCGCTGTGCTTCCTGATGCTGGCGGCGTATCGCGGCTACAGCGTGATCCTGTTCGCGCCGATCGCGGCGCTTGGTGCGGTGTTGCTGACCGAGCCGGCGCTGGTGGCGCCGATGTTCACCGGCCTGTTCATGGACAAAATGGTCGGCTTTCTCAAGCTGTACTTTCCGGTGTTCATGCTTGGCGCGGTGTTCGGCAAGCTGATCGAGCTTTCGGGCTTTTCCAAATCCATCGTGGCGGCAACGATCGGCATCGTCGGACGCAGCCGCGCCATCCTGTCGATCGTGCTGGTGTGCGCGCTACTGACGTATGGCGGGGTGTCGTTGTTCGTGGTGGTCTTTGCCGTGTACCCGTTTGCCGCTGAACTGTTTCGCCAGTCGGACATTCCCAAGCGGTTGATCCCCGGCACCATCGCGCTGGGCGCGTTTACCTTCACCATGGATTCGCTGCCAGGCACGCCACAGATCCAGAACATCATCCCCACCGCGTTTTTCGGCACCAACACCTGGGCTGCGCCGTGGCTGGGCACCATCGGTGGCGTATTCATCCTGATCGTCGGGCTGGTCTATCTGAACCATCGCCGGCGCAAGGCGGCGGCCGCCGGTGAGGGCTACGGCAGCGATCTGCGCAACGAACCGGAGCCGTTCGAGGCGATCAAACTTCCGCACCCGGTGATCGCGCTGCTGCCGCTGGTGCTGGTGGGCGTGTGCAACAAGCTGTTCACCGACCTGATCCCGCGCGTATACGGACCGACGCAATCGTTCCTGCCCAGCGTGGTTGGCAACGCGCCGCCGGTAGTGCAGGACGTCTCCAAACTGGCGGCCATCTGGGCGGTTGAAGGCGCGCTGCTGGTCGGCATCGTCTGCGTGCTGGCCTTTGCCTGGCGCGCGGTGACCAAACATCTGGCGATGGGTAGCCAGGCAGCAGTCGGCGGCGCGTTGCTGGCGTCGATGAATACCGCCTCCGAATACGGCTTCGGCGCGGTGATCGCCGCGCTGCCCGGCTTCAAGCTGGTCGCCGACGCGCTGCACACCATCCCCAACCCGCTGGTCAACGAGGCGGTCACGGTCACCGCGCTGGCCGGCATCACCGGCTCCGCCTCCGGCGGCATGAGCATCGCACTGGGGGCAATGGCCGAGACCTTCATCGCCAATGCAAACGCGGCCGGCATCCCGATGGAGGTGCTGCACCGGGTCGCGGCGATGGCCTCAGGCGGCATGGATACGCTGCCGCACAACGGCGCGGTGATCACCTTGCTGGCGGTGACCGGGCTCACCCATCGCCAGTCTTACAGGGACATCTTCGCCATCACCATCATCAAGACTACCGCCGTGATGGTGATCATCGGTGCGTACTACCTGTTCGGCATTGTCTGAGGCAGCCCCGCGTCCGCCGGTTCAGCGCCGCGCGCGAAAAAACCCGCGCAGGAGCAGCGCCGATTCATCCGCCAGCACGCCGCCGCTGACCTGTATGCGATGGTTGTGCAGCGGCGACAGCAAGGTGTCGAAGCATCCGCCGGCCGCGCCGGTCTTGGGGTCGCTTGCGGCAAACACGACGCGCTCGATGCGCGCATGGATCATCGCCATCGCACACATGACGCATGGTTCGAGCGTCACGTAAAGCGTGCTGCCGACGAGCCGATGATTGGCCGCTGCAAGTCCTGCCGCGCGCAATGCCTGGATTTCGGCATGCGCGGTCGGATCATGCAGGACGATGTTGCGGTTCCAGCCTGCGCCGATTACCGCGCCGTCGCGCACCAGCACCGCGCCCACGGGAACCTCATGTTCATCGCGCGCGCGCCCGGCCAGTTCCAGCGCATGACGCATCCACATCGCGTCATCAACCATCGTCGCGCTCACCGCGCTACTCCCATTCGATGGTCGCAGGCGGTTTGCCGCTGATGTCGTACACGACCCGCGACACGCCGCGCAGCTCGTTGATGATGCGGTTGGATACCGTGGCAAGGAACTCGTACGGCAGGCGCGCCCACTGCGCCGTCATGAAATCGATGGTTTCCACCGCGCGCAACGCGATCACCCACTCATAGGCACGCGCGTCGCCGACAACGCCGACTGACTTTACCGGCAGGAACACGGCGAAAGCCTGGCTGGTGGCGTCATACAGGTCGGCCTGGCGCAACTCGTCGATGAAGATGGCATCGGCCTGCGCCAGCAGCGCGGCGTATTCGCGCTTGACTTCGCCAAGGATGCGCACGCCAAGGCCAGGGCCGGGGAACGGATGGCGGTACACCATCGCGCGAGGCAGGCCCAGTTCCACGCCGATCCGGCGTACCTCATCCTTGAACAGTTCGCGCAGCGGCTCCAGCAATTTCAACTGCATGTGCGCCGGCAGCCCGCCCACGTTGTGGTGGCTCTTGATCACGTGCGCCTTGCCGGTCGTGCTGCCGGCCGACTCGATGACGTCCGGATAGATCGTGCCTTGCGCCAGCCACTTGATGTCGTCTTCGCCAGCGCCGGCGAGTTTCGCCGATTCCTCATCGAAGATTTCCACGAACAAGCCACCGATGATCTTGCGCTTGGCCTCCGGATCACTTACCCCAGCCAACGCGGCAAAATAGCGGTCGGCGGCGTTGACGCGGACCACCCTCACGCCCATGCCATGCTGGTCCGAAGCCGCGGCCATGGTGGCCATGACCTGGTCGCCCTCGTTCCAGCGCAGCAGTCCGGTGTCGACAAACACGCACGTCAAGCGCTCGCCGATGGCCCGATGCAGCAGCGCCGCCACGACCGACGAGTCCACCCCGCCGGAAAGTCCCAGCAGGACGCGGTCACTGCCTACCTGGGCACGCACGCGGGCAATCTGGTCGTCGATGATGTGCGCGGCGGTCCACAAGGTCTGGCAACCGCAGATGTCGACGACGAAACGCCGCAGCAACGTCTCACCCTGGAGGGTGTGGGTGACCTCCGGATGGAACTGCACGCCGTACCAGCGCCGTGCGGCGTCCTCCATCGCCGCAATGGGAATGCGGGCCGTCGAACCGGTGACGACGAACCCGGGCGGCGCGGCGGTGACGTGGTCGCCGTGGCTCATCCACACGTCCAGTTGCCGTGCGTCGGCGTGGTCGCTCAAACCGTCAAACAACCGGCTGGATGCGGTGATTTCGACCGTGGCGTGGCCGAACTCGCGTGCGTCGGCAGCCTCGGTCGCTCCGCCCAACTGCGCCGCCAACGTCTGCATGCCGTAACAGATGCCCAGGATTGGCACGCCGGCGTCGAAGGCCTGCGCCGGCGCCTTGGGCGCGTCCACGAGTGTGGTCGATTCCGGCCCGCCGGAAAGAATGATGCCCCTGGCGCCGAACGCGGCGATGGCCGAGGGGTCGTGATCCCACGCCCAGATCTCGCAATACACGCCGATCTCGCGAATGCGCCGCGCGATCAGCTGCGTGTATTGCGCACCGAAATCGAGGATGAGGATCTTGTCAGAGTGGATGTTGGGCATCGGAGAGCCGGGGTGGGAAATGGGTAAGGCAGGCCGTAGCGCGTGAGTGCATCCGGCGGAAAACGTTCAAAGCCCTGTCGTGGCCTGGCACGCGCATCCATGCATGCGGGAAATCGCCGCTCTGTCGATTCCCTGTGTCCTGTTCCCTGACCTCAAGACCGCAACCGGTAGTTCGGCGCTTCCTTGGTGATCTGCACGTCGTGGGGATGGGCTTCAGTGACGCCCGCAGTGGTGACACGCACGAACTGCGCGTTGTGGCGCACGTCGTCCACGGTTGCGGCGCCAAGGTAACCCATGGACGCGCGCAAGCCGCCAATCAACTGGTGGATGATGTTGCGCAGCGGCCCGCGATACGGCACGCGGCCCTCGATGCCTTCGGGTACCAGCTTGTCCGCTTCGATCTCGTCCTGGAAGTAGCGGTCCTTCGAACCCAGCTGCATGGCGCCAATCGAACCCATGCCGCGATAGCTCTTGTACGAGCGCCCCTGGAACAGCTCGATCTCGCCGGGCGACTCCTCGGTGCCGGCAAACATGGAGCCGAGCATCACGCAGGAGGCGCCGGCAGCAAGTGCCTTGGCGATGTCGCCGGAATAGCGGATACCGCCATCGGCAATCAGTGGAATTTCGTCCTGCAACGCAGTGGCAACCATGTCGATCGCGGTGATCTGCGGCACGCCGACGCCGGCAACCACGCGTGTGGTGCAGATCGAACCGGGACCAACGCCGACCTTGACCGCGTCCACGCCGACGTCGCGCAGTGCACGCGCCGCCTCGCCGGTAACGATGTTGCCGGCGATCAGCTGCACCTGCGGGAAGTGCTGCTTGACCCAGCCAACCCGCTCGATCACGCCCTGCGAATGGCCATGCGCGGTGTCCACCACCAGCACATCAACCCCGGCCGCCACCAGTGCGGACACGCGCTGCTCGGTATCGCCAGCGACGCCGACCGCGGCGCCCACCAGCAAGGTGTCATGCGAATCCTTGGCCGCGTTCGGGTTGTCGCGTGCCTTCTGGATGTCCTTGACGGTGATCAGCCCGCGCAACTGGAACGCGTCATTGACCACCAGCACCTTCTCGATGCGGTACTTGTGCAGCAGCAGCAGGACCTCGTCCTGACTGGCGCCCTCGCCCACGGTGACCAGCTTGTCCTTGCGCGTCATGATGTTGCGCACCGGATCGTCGTGCTTGCGCTCGAAGCGCATGTCGCGGCTGGTGACGATACCGACCAGTTGCTCGCCATCGACCACCGGCACGCCGGAGATGTTGTGCGCATGGGTCAGGCGCAGCACCTCGCGGATGGAGGTCTCCGGACCGACCGTGATTGGACTGCGGATCACGCCGGCCTCGAATTTCTTGACCAGCCGCACCTCGGCCGCCTGCTGCTCCACGGTCATGTTCTTGTGGATGATGCCGATCCCACCGGACTGCGCCATGGTGATTGCCAGGCGCGCCTCGGTCACGGTATCCATGGCCGCGGACACGATGGGAATATTCAGGCGCAGGTTGCGGGTCAGACGGGTGGAGGTGTCGACATCACGCGGCAGCACGAGCGAATGCGCCGGAACGAGAAACACATCGTCGTAGGTGAAAGCCTCGGCGAGCATGCGCATACGAACTACCCCGCAGCAAAGCGGGGATTATACGCGGCAGGTCATGCCCGGACCATGCCTCAGCGGCTTTGTCCGGCATTGCGTGCCACACCAGCGGTGCGCGCCCGGCCTTGGTCGACGGATTCGAGCACCGCAACCGGCAGCTCGCGCAGCCATTGCGCCGGCACGATCGAATCAACGCGGGCCTGCGTTCCGCCAAGCACGTCGCGATAATGCCCCGCTGTGGCACCCGCGATGGGATCGAAGCCACCCCCCAACCGCCCCAGCCACTGCGGGTTGACACGAGGCTCGGCGGCATCCAGCAGTGCGGCGCCAGGATGGCGCAGGACCAGCACGATGATCCGTGCGCTCCCGGCACTCCGCTGGAATGCCAAAACCGGCGTCGGGGCCCCGCCGTGCGACGCCGATCCGGTGAGCAATGGCTGATAATCGCCATGCGCGAAAAGCGACGCACGACGCGTGCGCAGGTCAAGCAAACGTCGGATGATCTGCTGCTTGAGGCGACCATCGCGCCAGTGCCCAAGCAGCTCGGCGATGGATGCATTGCCGCCCATCGCCTGCTGCCGCGCGACGAAGTCGACCGGCCGCCGATTGTCCGGATCGACCAGGCTGAAGTCCCACCATTCCGTGCCCTGGTAGATATCCGGTACGCCGGGCGTGGTCAGCTTCAATACTGTCTGCGCCAGACTGTTGGCCACACCGGCCGTGGCGAT